>CAZTUL010000001.1:0-11436 GCA_964616275.1 uncultured Spirochaetaceae bacterium
ATATATACTACACTTATATATGAAACGAAACCAAATTTGACACCAATATCAGATATTTTGGTAATCTGTGATACACTCCGACTATCTGAGAGACTACATATGACAGGAAGGAATAAAAAAAAGGTGGAACATGCTGGATGCTCCACCTGTGAATAGTCGGCTTAAAACCTATTTGTTGACCCGCTCGATGTATTCTTTGGTTTCAGTGTTGACTAGGATTTTTTCACCCTGCTTTATGAAGATGGGAACACGAACACTCAGTCCGGTTTCAGTAGTAACGTTTTTTGTAGCACCAGTTACGGTGTCGCCTTTCACAGCCTCTTCTGCCTCAGCTACCTCGAAGACCACCTTGGTGGGAACCTGGATATCGAGAGGTTGATGTTCCCAGAACGTCACTCTGTAGGTTTCACCCTCTTTCATGATGAACTGATAATCCACAAAGGATTCCATAGGTACTTCAATTTGCTCGTAGGTCTCGGTCATCATGAAGTGAAAGTTCTCTCCATCGTTATAGAGATACTGACAATCCCGATCCTCAACAGTTATATCTTCTGCGTTATCTTGTGTCTTCATAGTCTCCCGCAACGTTTGGCCAGTTGCAGGGCTCTTCAATTTGAGCCGAACAAAAGCTGAACCTTTACCTGGATTTACGAATTCTCTCTCCACGCAAATGAAGGGCTGTCCTTTAATCAACAATGCGGTCCCTTTATCAATCTGACCTGCTTTAATCATGCTATACCTCGTACGTAATGCGGAATCGGCATCAATCGCCGTCGGCCATCATATCAGATAGATTAAATAAAATCAAATCCCCTATCGTGTTGCGTCCGGTTTGGAGCATAAGAAGCCGGTCAAATCCCAAGGCAACGCCAGAACAGGGGGGGAAGTCGTCAAACAGCATGGGGAAATCCGGATCAATATCGGGAATCACCTCTCCTGAATGAGCTCTCTGCGATGCAAGAAGTGCATATTGTTGGGTGTAGTACTGTGCCACGACCTCTTTGTCTCGTTCTTCATCATAGCAATTAGCAAGTTCAATACCTCCTGCATAGAGCTCCCATCGTTTTCGGTATGGGCGATGAGGCGTCTGTTTGGCGAGGCATTCTATCTGTTTTGGATATTCGGTAAGCACAAGGGGCTGTTCTTGTGGAAGTTCGGGTTCAACAAAATTCAGGAATATGCGATTGAAAGTCTCTTCCCAGCTTTCCGGGGTACTTGGAATAGTGAGCCCAAGCTGAGTTGCCACTTTTCTGAGGGCTCCTACAGTTTGTGCGGTATCAAGATCAAAATGGGCGTATCGTTGACAGGCTTCGGCAACTGTCATGATTTGGAAGGGGGGAAGCAGGTGGTCCGGTGTTCCTGAAAGAGCTGTTTTTGCAATGAGCTCTTCGGTGATGCCTATTGAATCGGTATCATCTGCACCTACTGTGTAGTATTCGAGCATGGTGAATTCAGGGTTGTGATGACTGCCGATCTGTTCTCGATTTCGAAAACAATGAGAGAACTGATAGATACTCCGTTTGGTATCAGCAATTATTTGTTTCATAAAGACTTCTGGTGAGGGCACAAGATATAGCTCCCGAGAACCGTGGAACTCACTGATGTACTGGGTTGCAAAATTTGCAATGGTCGGTTCTGGTATGAGGTGTGTGGAGAGTATGGGTGTTTCTACTTCGAGGTAACCAGTAGTGGTGAACCAATCGCGCATTGCCCGCATGAGGGAACTTCGTTGAATAATTGCTTGAATATCCATGCGGCGACTATACTTCGCAAAAGCTGTGTTTGTAAAGGAACGGCTGCCCTCATATGGACATGTGTGGATTGCTTCCGTATACTTGAGCGGATGAAAGGTCATAATTACGATACAGACGATATAATATTTGCGTTGTCTACCCCGTGGGGAACAAGTGCTCTTGCTATAATCCGTGTCTCCGGATCAGGTTGTGTGGATGTGTTAGCCCGATTGTTCAGCCGACCGAGAGCGTTATCTGACAGTGCTTCTCATACCCTCGTTCATGGGCAGCTGCTCGATGACGAATCAAAAAAACCGGTTGATGATGTCCTGATTTCTGTGTTTCGTGAGGGCCGGGGTTTTACTGGAGAAGAGAGCGTGGAAATCTCATGTCATGGAAGTATGGCTGGGGTAGAGACCATCTTTCGATTACTTAAGAGAGTGGGAATGCGTCCTGCAAATCCGGGAGAATTTACCTTCAGAGCATTTATGCATGGAAACTTGGACCTCACACAGGCTGAGGCTGTTATGGAGATTGTCTCTTCGGAGTCGGAGCTTGCACACTCGCTGGCTTTGGAGCGTCTTGAAGGAAGCCTGTTTTCTCGAATTGAAGATATTAAACAAGAGGTGCTCACCGCTCTCAGTGTGGTTGAGGTTCAGCTGGACTATGCCGAAGACGATATTTCTGGAGATACAACGTTTCCGTTTGAGACGGTAATTCGTGCACAGAAACAGATTGAGACGCTCTTGGCAACCTACTCAGTAGGAAAGTTGTACGGTGAGGGAGCTCGTGTGGTTCTCGCTGGTTCGACAAATGCAGGGAAGTCAACTCTGTTCAATCTGCTTCTGAAGGAAGAGCGGTCTATTGTGAGTGATGTTCACGGAACAACAAGAGATTTTATTGAGTCGAAGACTGTGCTTGATGGTATACCGATTCGATTATATGACACTGCGGGGTTACGCGATTCCTCCGATTCTGTTGAGCAGGAGGGGATTCGTCGTACACGGAAGCTTCTTGATCAGGCGGATTTAATACTCCTTATGCTCGATGGCACTGAGCACGATGAAGCTTCGGCTCTCCAGTATAAAGCTGCGTATGAAGATCAGCGGTATATTGTGGTATGGAATAAAACCGATCTTACTGCAAAACCTCCAGTAAAAGGAAGTTTCCCGCTCAGTGCAAAGCGAGGTGAGGGGTTCTCTGCTTTGCGAGATGAGATGATTCGTCGCCTGAGGAAAGATGCAAAACGTCCAGGAGGGCATGATGTGGTGATTGAATCGGCTCGGCAAAGAGACGAGTTAGAACGTGCACAGCAGGCACTATTTCAGGCACAGGAATTGGCACAGCAGAACGTCCCGCTCGACATTGTTGCAGTGGAATTAGGGGAAGCATTGGATGCTCTCGGGTTACTTACCGGAGAAGTCGCATCTTCAGATATACTGGAAAAGATTTTCAGTGGATTTTGTGTAGGGAAATAGCATGGAATATGATGCAATAGTAATAGGAGCCGGTCATGCCGGAATTGAGGCCGCTCTCGCCCTCTCTCGTCTTTCGTATGCAACGTTGCTGGTAACGCAGAATCTTGATGCGATTGGAAGACTCTCCTGTAATCCGGCGATAGGTGGTTTGGCGAAGGGTAATATTGTACGCGAGGTGGATGCACTCGGGGGAGAGATGGCTCATCTTATCGATCAGTCTATGATTCAGTTTCGAGTGCTCAATCGGGCACGGGGACCTGCTGTGCAAGCTCCAAGAGCTCAGGCCGATAAATTTACCTATCATCGTGTCGCAAAGGAGACCGTTGAGGCTCAAAAAGGATTATCGCTTTTCCAGGACACCGTTGTTGATATCCTCTTAGACACCGATGGTGTTACTTGTGTGGGGGTAGTCACTGAAAGAGGACATCAGATAACTGCGAAAGTGGTTGTACTTACTACCGGAACCTTCATGGAAGGGAAGATTTTCATTGGTGAATATGTAGCCTCATCGGGTCGTCTCGGTGAACCTGCGGCAATAGGATTGGGTACGAATCTCCGGAAAAAAGGATTTTCTGTAGAACGGTTAAAGACTGGTACCCCTGCACGAGTGAGAAAATCGACCATAGATTTCTCTGATCTTGAGGTGCAGCCAGGGGACTCTGTCATGATGCCATTCTCATTCGATTACGATACGATTGAAAGGCCGGGTTTGCCTTGTCATGTGACCTATACTAACGAGAAAACACACAAAATAATCCAGGATAATATTGGACGATCTCCTTTGTATGGGGGGAAGATTACTGGAAAGGGACCGCGGTACTGCCCCTCGATTGAAGATAAAGTGGTGAGATTTCCAGACCGGGAACGACATCAGATTTTTATTGAACCTGAAGGTGTGGGGACTGAGGAAATGTATCTGAATGGAATTAGTTCTTCTCTCCCTGAGGATGTGCAACAAGATTTCGTACATTCAATTCGCGGGTTGGAACACGCTGAGATTATGCGACCGGCATATGCTGTTGAATACGACTTTCTTGATCCCCTGCAGCTGTTTCCATCACTAGAAACAAAACGGGTGACAAATCTGTTTGTAGCAGGTCAGACGAATGGAACAAGCGGATACGAAGAGGCGGCATGTCAAGGACTTATGGCAGGAATAAATGCTGCTCAGAAATTAGCGGGTGAACCCCCACTCATACTTGATCGCACTGAGGCTTATACAGGAGTTTTGATTGATGATCTTGTTACGAAGGGGACCAAGGAACCTTACCGAATGTTCACTTCCCGTGCCGAATATCGCCTTATTTTACGTCATGACAGTGCTGATCAGCGGCTCACACCAAAGGGTTTTGCCGTTGGATTGCAGAAACAGGAAGCGATGGACAGACTTGATCGGAAGCTTGCACATATCGATATGGTAAAAGCCCTTTTGCATGAGCGAAAGATAGCCGGAAAACGTGCTGCTACTATACTTAAGCAGCCCGAAATAGAGATGGGGGACTTGTTGGAGGATATTCCTGAGCTCGCTCTCTATGAGCATGCAGTTCGGTATCAAGTAGAACTGGATGTTAAGTATGAGGGGTACGTTAAGAGGCAGGAGCGACAGGTCGATCGATATTCCCGGATGGAACGGCTTATGATTCCAGCCGATTTTGACTATGATCTTGTTGAGGGACTTTCTGCAGAATCTCGTGAAAAGCTTAAGACGATACGGCCCCTGTCTGTGGGGCAGGCAGGTAGAATTTCGGGAGTGCGTACGAGTGATCTTGCCATTCTCATGATAGTTGTTGGAAGGAAGGGCTCTCATGATGATGCCTGATGTTCAGAGCGAACTCACACTCTTCTCTCAGGGGTTGGCGCAACTGGGGATTTCTCTCAGTTCCACTCAGGAAAATCAATTCTCCCGGTATATCGAGGAAATTTATCTGTTTAATTATACCTATAGGTTAGTAGGAGCAGAGGGTCGTGAGTTTGTTATTAAGCATCTTCTTGATTCGGTAGCTCCTCTTGCACAATTCCAGCTTCTGCTCGAAAAGCTGGGTGAAAATGCTGCGATTTGTGATCTTGGTTCTGGTGCAGGACTTCCAGGAATTCCCCTGGCAATTTTACTTCATTCTACTCCATTTTCATTAGTTGAGAGGTCGGGTCGGCGAGCTGGCTTTCTGCGAAATGCGGTGGCCCGGTGTAACCTTGACCCTCGTGTGGAGGTTATTCAAAGTGACCTCTCTGAAATAACTCATCAATTTGAGGTTGTTACGTTCAGGGCTTTTCACCCTCTGACCGATGTTATTCGCTCGATTGGCTCTGTTGTTGCCGAGCATGGCTATGTGTGTGCCTATAAGGGAAAAACAGAGGTAGTGAAAGTTGAGCTTGAAGAGGTAGAGGCCTTAGTACGTGAAGGGAAGGGTGGAAGCAGTTCTGGGTGGAGTCATCAGATTATCCCAATTTCTGTTCCCTACTTAGAGGACGCACGTAATCTGTGTATATTGCAAAAAGGTATTGCCGATAAGTGAGGAGGAACAATGGAAACAGGTGCAGCTATGACAGTGGTAGAGGGGCTTGTATTAGGTATTGTACAGGGTCTCACTGAGTTTTTACCCGTTTCGAGTTCCGGGCACTTAGTTCTGGTGCGAAATGTTCTGGATGTGGGTGCTGTTCCGTTGTTATTCGATGTTCTGCTTCATGTAGCAACGTTGCTTGTTATTGTGTTTCACTATCGCCTGAAAATTTGGAGTCTTTTGCAGACAGCTGGGAGATTCGTTTCAAGAAAGAGCAGAGAAGAGGATACGGAAGAACTCAGATTCATTCTTGTGATAATTATCGCGACGATTCTTACTGTGATAGTAGCTCTGTTGCTTAGGAAGACGAATCTGGATGGGTCGTCGACGTTTGTTGTATCTATTCTTCTACTAATTACCGCTGTGCTGCTCGCCTCAACTACGATTATTGAGCGTTTTATTCGACCAAGAGGCTCATATACGATAGGACAGGGGATAATAACGGGTATTGCACAAGGCTTTGGAACACTTGCAGGGATTTCGCGCTCAGGGATTACGATTACTTCCTCTCTTTGGAGTGGGATGAAACGTGAGCAAGCTGGTGAGTATGCCTTCATTCTCTCCATTCCTGCAGTGCTGGGTGCATTGGTGCTCTCATTGGCAGAAGAGGGAGTGGGGACAATACATGTTGGATTACTCCCTTTGGTTGTGGGTTGTATTGCTGCGTGTATTACAGGAATTGTTGCGTTGAAACTTCTCCTATGGATGGTAAAGCATGCGAAGCTTTGGTATTTTAGCCTTTATTTAGGAGTAGTTGGCTTGTTCGGTCTGATCATTACGGTATAACATGGACTAGGGAGGGTTGCGTTGCACGTTCGAAAATTTCCACTTATTTTAGTACTCATTTGTGTCATTGCAGCACTCATTTTCATACTTCCGCTTGTTGTACCGAGTGAGATTTTCACCATGATTCCATTTCATGAAAATCTTTCTGAGCTGGTTGATACAGTGAGAAGTCACGCCATTCCTCATTTCTCTGGTGGAATACTCTATACCTACGCGATCCCGATTATTCTTGGACTCTGGGCTCTTTTCTTTTTAGTCACGATGCACGCACCAAGTTTTTGGTGGATGGCTCCATACAGCATGGTTGTTGTGTATACTCTGTATCTCTTTACTCAGCTTCGTGCCGGGCAATCTCAACCGGCTCTTTTCCTGGAAAGACTTTCGCGAGAACCCACCATGGGAAGTGTTCTCATTATTCTTGCAATGCTGCTTGAGCTAACGATTGCACTTTTATTTCTCATTGTTTCGATACGTTTGCATCGTCGTTTCTGGAAAGGGAAGAAATCTTCATCATCTGAAAATAGAAAATTGGAGCAGAAGGAACATCGTGCTCAGGAGCGAAAAGCATTGAAGCAGGCTCATAAAGAGCAAGTGCGTGAAGAACGTGATGCAAAGAAATCGGCAAAGAGAGCAAAGAAGGGTTCTTCTCGAAAAAGTCATACTGAGGATAGTGAGGCTGAAGCTCGTGATGAATCGACTATGGTCACACTTCAGCATGATGCCGATATCAGAGAAACAGGCAAATCTTCCTATACATATCCCGACTCAGATAGTTCGAGTATAGACTCAGAAGCACCGCTTGCTTTCCCAGCAGTGAGAGAGATGCCTCGTCTTAAAACCATCGGTAATGAGCCCAAAAAAGAATCTGAATTGTATGTTGGTTCGGTAAAAGTAAAAGATGATGATTCGGTATTGCTTGCCGACACCCCAATTGAAGATATTGATGAACCTGAAGAGGTTCCCGTGGGGAAAACCTATGATCCAATCCCCTCTCTTCGCAAGCAGCTGGAGCAGGACGCATTAACAGCTCCGTTTGAGGTTCCCACCAGTATGCCGAAACCGGAACCTAGTCGGCAAACAGCTAGTCAGAAACCAGCATCACAGAGTTCTTCATTACCTGTTGCTGAGACGAAATCACAGGAACCTTCATCTGCGCATGAGCGAGTTGTAACACAGACTCGGATGGTCGATGATTTTCATAGTGCTGATGATACTGACGATGCAGATGATGATTCCGAAGAGGACATGGATCAGATAAGTGGAGTTGGTGGTCTGGTTTCTTCGAATGCTGGATCATCTGCTTTATTGTCTCGAAATAAATTACGGTATAACTTCCCTTCGGATGATTTACTCGAAACCTATCCGGATCATGTGACCGACATTGATGCAGAGACTCAAGCTGCTGGTGAGAATCTTATTCTTACACTTAAACAATTCAAGATTGAT
Organism: uncultured Spirochaetaceae bacterium; assembly: GCA_964616275.1. Classification (GTDB taxonomy): domain Bacteria; phylum Spirochaetota; class Spirochaetia; order Sphaerochaetales; family Sphaerochaetaceae; genus CAYZJV01. Next base: position 8,002 of record CAZTUL010000001.1, read on the forward strand.
GCGACACTCATGAAGATAGTGAAAGGTCCAACGGTTACCATGTTTGAAGTTTCGCCTGCACCCGGAGTGCGCGTGAGTTCAATAATAAGCCTATCAGATAACATTGCTCTACAACTCGCAGCCAGACAGGTTCGCATTGTTGCACCCATTCCAGGGAAACAGGCAGTGGGCATTGAAGTACCGAACCGTGACCGAGCAATCATTGGATTCAAGGATTTGTTGCCGACGATTGATGCAAAAGCGTATCAAGTCCCTATGATTTTAGGAAGAAAGATTACTGGCGAACCGGTTGTCATCGAGATTACCCAGACACCACATTTACTTATCGCTGGTGCTACGGGAAGTGGAAAGTCGGTGTGTGTTAATTCGCTGATTAGTTCAATTCTCTATCGTAGATCGCCGAAAGAGGTGAGACTGATATTGGTGGACCCCAAGATTGTGGAGCTTCGTGTGTACAATGGTATTCCTCATTTGCTCACACCTGTGATTACTGAACCAAAGAAAACCATTAAAGCACTCGAATTCTGTCTCTATGAAATGGATCGCAGATACAAATTATTGAATGCACTTGCAGTTCGGAATATCGCTGCCTATAACAAGAAAATTAAAGAGCTGAAACTTGCCCGTGAGAGACTTCCCTATATTGTAGTTGTGATTGATGAGTTCGCCGATCTCATGACAACTGTCGGTAAGGAGTTGGAAACCCTTTTGGCCCGTCTCGCAGCTATGGCTCGTGCTGTTGGTATTCACCTCGTTTTAGCAACACAGCGGCCTTCTGCGAACGTAATTACCGGAATTATTAAATCAAATATTCCTTCGAGAATAGCTTTCATGGTAGCAAGCCAGATAGATAGCCGTATCATCATAGATGAAACTGGAGCTGAGAAATTGCTCGGGAGAGGCGATATGTTGTTCGCACCTGGGTGGGATCCGAATTCAGTACGTATACAAGGAGCTTTCCTTAGTGATGAAGAGGTGGAACGTGTTGTAGCCTATGCAAAGACTCAGGGAGAGCCGGATTATCTCGATGAAGCATTTTTTGAGGATGATGATTCCACTTCAAATAATGGTGATGATGACGATGAGACTGATGATTCAAGTGATGATGTCCTCATGGCGAAGGCCTTAAAAATTGTGGTTGAGCGACAAAGTGCCTCAGCGTCATATTTACAACGTCGACTTAAAATTGGATATAACCGGGCAGCACGTCTTGTCGAACAGATGGAAGATGATGGATATGTTGGTCCTGCTCGTGGAAGTAAGCCTCGTGAATTGTTGAAATTTCCCGATTGACGGGTAAAGAGGAACAGTATGGAATTTTCGGGAAAGCATGCAATTGTGAATGGTCGACTTGTTGAGGCAACTGAAGCTGCACTTTCTGTTCAGGATCGTGAACTCCAGTATGGTTTTGGTGTATATGAGTCATTGCGGATTATTCAGGGTACCCTGGTGTACCCCCTTGAGCATATTGATCGTCTTTTTTATTCTGCTGATGGTATTGGACTTCGTCACGCATTTACACATGAATCGGTATATCATTGGCTTAATCAGCTGATAGCTGCAGATAAAATTGAAGAGGCTTCCATACGAATTCTTCTCATGGGTGGAGTAGATGCCCGATTATTTATTACCGCATCACCCTTGCTGGCGTATCCAGAATCTTTCTACTCTGAGGGTATCAAGACCGTTTCATACGAGGGCGAACGGCTGCTTCCCCAGTATAAGACATGCTCGTTACTTATGAATTATCTCGCTCTGCGACACGCGGGCACACAAGGAGCTTTTGAGGCGTTGTTGGTTGATCGGCGAAAACTCGTCTTAGAGGGAACGCGAAGTAATCTCTTTGTCTGTAAAAATACCACTGTATATACTGCTCCATCGAGTGATGTTCTTGAGGGAGTCACGCGCGATAAAATCTTGAAGGCTGTGGGAGAGCTCGGCTATACCGTGGTTTTTGAGGCCCCGTCGTATGCAGATATCTGTGCTGGGGTGTATGATGAGCTTTTCATTTCATCGACGAGCATGGGAGCCTTGCCTGTTGCCTCTTTTGATAATTTTGTGTTCCCAGAGATTGGAACGATAGCTCACCCCATTCATGCACTCATTCGCCAATGGGAAGTCAATGCTCTACACTAATGTTCCGAAATGAAGTATTCTTGATGCATGAAATTCAAAGAATTACCACTACATGAAGATGTAATGAAGGGGATAGAGGCTGCCGGCTTTACCGACTGCATGCCTGTGCAGGAGAAAGTCCTCCCCGGAGCCTTGCAGGGCAAGGATATTATGGCACAGTCAAAGACAGGGTCTGGTAAGACCGCTGTGTTTCTTATTACATTATTGCAAAAATTTGTTGAAGCACGTGATACTGCAAAAACACTACCGCCAGAGAAGGCCTATTCGGTAAAACTACCCGTTGCCCTCATTGTGGCTCCCACACGAGAATTGGCCGTTCAAATTGAAGATGATGCACGAATTCTATCTTCAGGAATTCCCGAATATCGTATTGGATGCTTCTATGGCGGTGTTGGGTATGCAAAACAGGACAAACAAGTTGTTGAAGGAGTGGATCTCATCATTGGAACACCGGGAAGAATTCTCGACTATCAGCAGATGGGAAAACTTAATTTTAAATCCATAGATACCTTTGTTATTGATGAAGCAGACCGTCTTTTTGATATGGGTTTTTATCCCGATATTCAAAAGATGTTTAAGCTCATGGTTAAGCGTGAAGAACGACAGACCATGCTGTTTAGTGCTACGTTAGGAACCCGTGTACGGAATTTGGCTTGGGATTACATGAATTCACCGCTGGAAATTGAGGTCCAACCCGAAGAGATTACCGTTAAGGCAATTACTCAGGAGCTGTATCATGTCTCGAAGGACGAAAAATTCAATCTTTTTTTACGGTTGATGTCTCGAGAGAATGCTTCGAATGCGTTGGTGTTCACCAATACCAAGGCTAAGGCTGTCGAAATAAGTAAGCGTCTCAATGTGAATGGCTATACTACACAATATCTTATGGGGGATCTTCCGCAGAGCAAACGACTGCAGGTGATCAATCGTATGAAATCGGGTGAGTTGCGATTTCTGGTAGCAACAGATGTAGCAGCCAGAGGGTTGCAGATTGATGATCTTGAACTTGTAGTAAACTACGATATTCCTGAAGATTTTGAAAGTTATGTACACCGAATAGGACGAACCGCACGAGCGGGAAAATCGGGAAAAGCTATTACGCTTGCATGTGAACAATTTGTCTATGGACTTGAAGCCATAGAGAATTATATCCAGATGAAGATCCCTGTGATGTGGGCAGAAGAGGCTGCACTTCCACTCGTTGAAGACAAGAGTGCACATATGCGATTTCGTGATCTTGTTTCAGAACGTGAATTTGCATCTCGAGGAGGCCAATCCCGAGGAGGCCAATCCCGCGGT
>CAZTUL010000001.1:11536-46639 GCA_964616275.1 uncultured Spirochaetaceae bacterium
CGCGGTACGTCAGGTCGAGGAAAATCGAAGCGAGGAACGACTCCTGCAAAATCAGGTTCCCGAACCACAAAGAAAGCTGGGCCAAAACAGGAGATTGGAAAGAGTCAAAAGCCAGCTCCAGCAAAAAAACGCAGTGAAATCAAGAAGCCTGTAAAGAGAAGCAAAAGCTATACAGAAATTCAAAAGATGAATTTTGAAGAGCGTATCGCATACTACAGACAGGTGTATGCTACAGAAGGAAAGCCGGAAGTAAAAACAGAAGCTTCCAAGCACACACAGAACAATTCAAAACCGAAATCTTCGCATACTGGGAAACCCAAGAAGCGGACATCTCGTGTAAAGCAGAGTCCACAAGAGAGTCAAGGGGCAGTTCCTGTAAAGAAACCTGTTGCTCCGGAAGTTCCTTCAACCCCTCAGAAGAAACAGAGCTTGTTAGCTCGGTTATTCAAGAGGAAGAAAGGGGATGCTTAAGCGATTTATCGGCTACTATAGGCCGTACGGTACATTATTTTTTCTAGACATGGGAGCAGCTGTTATTGGATCGTTGCTCTCTGTTATGTTTCCTCAGCTCACTCGTGAATTACTCCGAACCTACATTCCAAATCATGATTGGTCTATGATGCTGATAATATTCGGTGCAATGATTGGGGTGTATCTGGTGCAGACTCTCTGTACCTACGTCCGTGTCCGGTGGGGCCATCAGTTGGGGGTGCTCATGGAGAGCGACATGAGACAGGATATTTTTAGTCACCTGCAAAGGCTCTCTTTTAGATATTTTGATAAAACCAAGACAGGGCACCTGATGTCGCGAATCACGAATGACCTGTTCATGATTACTGAAGTAGCACACCATGGTCCTGAGGATTTGCTTATATCGGTAGTTGTGATTATCGGAGCCTATACAGTTATGTTTATCAACAGTGTCTCATTGGCTTTGATATCTCTCATTCCGCTTCCGTTTATGCTCTTTTTTGGGATGTATTACGGACAGAGATTAAAGGCTGGTTTCAGAGAAGTTCGTACTACTGTAGCCGACGTTAATTCGGTTGTGGAAAACTCAATTCAGGGAGTACGGGAGGTTCAATCATTTACGAGTGAAGGGTATGAGCGACAAAAATTCAAGCAGGTAAATACCATTTTTAAAGATGCACGGAGCAACCAGTATCGAGTGATGGCTCGGTATGAATCAATCATGATGCTTCTTCGTGAACTCTATTATGTAATTACAGTTGCAGGGGGAGCAATACTCATCTATCTAGGTAAAATCCCTGTGTACGAACTCGTTACATTTATACTGTATGTTGGCGTGGTGTTACCGCCTATTGACCGGCTTATTCACTTTACCGAGCAAATGCAGCAGGGAATGGCTTCCTTTGAGCGTTTTGTTGAGGTGATGGATATTCAGAGTGATATTGAGGATCTGCCTCATGCAGTTGATTTGGCAGTTTTATCGGGAGATATTCAGTTCAACAAAGTCAAATTTCACTATGATTCAGATGGTGATAATGTACTTGCGGGGATTGATCTGACAATTCCAGGCGGTAGTACCGTAGCAATAGTAGGCGAGTCCGGTGTGGGAAAGAGTACCTTGGTGTCGCTCATCCCTCGATTTTATGAACCGGTCGAGGGACAGATAGTGATTGATGGTCAGAACATCGCAGAGGTGAAAAAGGCTTCGTTGAGGCGGCAGATTGGATTTGTTCAACAGAATGTATTCCTGTTTGATGGTTCAATACGGGAAAACCTTGCCTACGGAAAGAACGATGCTGCCGACGATGAAATGTGGCACGCATTAGAACAGGCAAATCTTGCCGATTTCATACAGACACTTCCAGATGGATTGAACACTGAAGTGGGAGAACGAGGTACTCGCCTCTCAGGAGGGCAGAAACAGCGGCTCTCTATTGCTCGGGTATTTTTAAAAAATCCTCCTATTCTAATATTTGATGAAGCGACCTCTTCGCTCGATACTGAATCTGAATTCCAGATTCAGAGTGCTTTCAAACGATTGGCTGAGGGAAGAACTGCAATTGTTATTGCTCACCGCTTGACGACCGTCCGGGATGCCGACATCATCTATGTATTAGCTGGGGGAGGTGTCGCCGAGTCGGGCAATCATGATACACTGCTGGCTAAAGGTGGAGCATATGCACGACTCTATCGGAATCAGGAACTTCGCTAATAGGAGGTCTTTGTCTTGAAATATATTCATATAGCCCTCGCCATACTTATTGTTATCCCCACATTTATTTTTTCAGTATTTGTTGGTATGTTACCAGCTGCTGTTTTGAGGTTGCTCGGAGCCCATGATTCCTCTAAACGTTGGATGCGGCTCAATGGGACTAACATTGCGCGAATTATATTATGGTCATTGAATATTCGGATTGTGGCTAGAGGGTTGGACCATATTCCTCAAGAAGGAAGTGCAGTTTGCTTCGTGGCGAATCACCAGAGTGCACTGGATATTCCGGCTGTGCTTGCTGGATTGCGTATCTGGCCTGGATTTATTGCAAAGGCGGAACTACAGAAAGTACCAATTCTCAGTACCTGGATAAAAGCCATGAATTGCGTGTACATAGATCGAAATAGTCCTCGCTCATCGATTGGGGCGATTCTCAAAGGTGTTGAGCATATCCGTAATGGAATCCCTATGTTTGTATTCCCAGAAGGGACAAGAAGCAAGACCGGAGCTTTAGGTGAATTTAAGTCGGGAAGTCTGAAGCTTGCTACACGTGCTAAGGCAATTATTGTTCCTATTACGATAGATGGAACACGTATTGGATTGGAACATAAGCATGGAGTTCGTCGAGTTCAGGTCGTTATTTCCGTTTCCGAACCGATACCGACAGCTGACTTGGATGAAGATGAGCTCAAGGTTCTTCCTCACGTGGTATATGGAGCAATCGAGCAGCAGTTCAAATCCATTGTGCAACAGGCGGTAGAGCAGCATGATTGAGGTTTCTCACCTCTCTTTTACCTATAAATCCTATGCCGGTCGTGTGAATAAACCGGTCTTCCAGGATATCAATCTATCGGTGAAACAGGGAGAGCGTATTCTTATCCTAGGAGCTCCCGATAGTGGAAAATCTACCATGGCCCGAATTCTCTGTAATTTGGTTCCACGATACATTGAGGGAACTCTTACCGGAACCATTCATATGAACGACAAACCCATTCAGGATCTTGCTCCGTGGGAATTAACCAATATATGTACGTTGGTTGCTCAAAACCCTCAAGAACAACTGCTTATGACCACCTGTGCGGATGAAGTCGCATTTCCCCTCGAGTCTCTTGGTGTACGGAGAGAAGATTTGGTGAGTTCAGTGCACAGTTCCCTTCATAAGTGGGGACTTAGTGAGATGATTGAGGTAAATCCCCAGGAATTGAGTGGGGGTGAACGTAAACGGTTGCTTGTCGCAGTTGCCGAGGCAATCAATGCTCCTGTGTGGATCATGGACGAGCCTTTTGATGATCTTGATGAGTCATGGCGCACTCAATTACTCCAGACGATTATGCATCATGAGGGAACCGTTGTGGTATTTGCCTCTCGGTATCTAGAGGAATTTCGAGGTAGTTTTTCCTCTTACTATCTGATTGATCAAGGTACTCTGGTAAAAGGGAGTGAGGAGGATATCGTAATTGCTTTTGATAAAGCATGTGATTTCCAGTTTGCTGCCCACGATGCAGAGATTTTAATACCTGAGAAGCATAGATTGCAGGCTCAGGACCTTGTTATTGTGCATCCGCGACGTTCTGTTTCCTCCACAGCACCTTTTACGCTCAAAGTCCCCAATATTTCCATTGAATCAGGGGAGGTTGTTGCTCTGGTTGGTCCAAATGGATCGGGGAAAAGTACGTTGAGTAGAGTGCTCTGTGGTCTTGATCCTGTTTCGCAGGGTGATATTTTATACAATGAAAAACCCATGAGTGATAAGGCTCTTCGCTCTCGGATCGGCTATCTATTCCAGAATCCAGATTTTGGAATTTTTCTCCCTACAGTAAAAGATGAGCTGGGATGGTCTTTACGGCATACTAGTCAACTCACTACATTTGAGCAAGAAGAATTGATTGCTTCGAGTGCAGCTCTATTTCATCTTCACGGTGAAGACAATCCGACTACCATGAGTTATGGAGCACGCAAACACCTACAGGCTGCTGTCTACTATGTGTTGAATAGGCCCTTCTACATTCTCGATGAGCTCGATAGCGGGGTTACCTACGCTGCTGCGTTTGAAATTGTTTCTCTCCTACGTCAACGAGGAGCTGGTATTATACTGATTACCCATGATCGTGCTTTTGCGAATCACATAGCTGAGAGACAGTACTCGATAGTTGATGGTGTGGTATATGAGCGTGAGGTGGGAGCATGACGACTAGTACGTTTGTAGCAGGAAACGGTATCCTCTATGCCCTCGATGCCCGAGCAAAACTACTGCTTGTGCTGCTGATGTGTGTGCTTGTTTTCTTTCCATTGTCGCAACTTGGACTGTGGGTAATTTTTCTCAGCACTCTGCTCATGGCCTGGCGTGCCACTGGATTCCGGCAAGCACTGCAGCCACTGCGTTCCATAGCTTTCATCCTTATTATCATGGTGCTTTTTACACCAATAACGTATCGTGGTGGTACTGTTCTGATTCACATTGGAGATTGGAACCTGGTAACCCAAGAGGCTCTTTGGAATCTAAGTACCTTAATGGCACGATTCCTTGCGATTACCTATATTTGTACCCTATACGTGTGGACTACCCCCATGGCCGATATCAATCTGGCACTTCGATGGTATGGGCTTTCGTTCCAAGCAGCCATGGTACTCACTCTGGCGTTTCGGTTTATCCCGTTTATTGCCGATTCCTTTCGCATGATTCAGGACTCACATGCTCTAAGAATGAGTGATGAGCAATCTGTGGGAAAAAGTCGGACTCAGCAGTTGAAGGATGCCATCCCTACGGTAACAGCGGCTCTCGTGTTCGCTCTAAAATCAATCCCTCATGTGGCGATGAGTCTAGAGCATCGTGGACTCGGTCGTAGTCCGAAACGAAGCAGTTATCGTCAGCTGAAAGCGAAGGGAGGCCTCTTTACCCAACTGCTGGTTTCAGTTATTATTCCGACAGTTTTTTGGATATTGTTCATTACCTAGGAGAGGAGGATTTGCATGGAACAGAAAGGTCCTGCGAATATGTCTGCATTGCGTATAGCACTTATGGCAGTGCTCACAGCAGTAGTCGTTGTTTTTACCCTCATTGTACGTGTGCCCACTCCGATAAAGGGATACATAAGTCTTTGTGATGTTATCATTACCTTCTCTGCCTTCCTGTTTGGTCCCTGGATAGCCGCTATTGCTGGAGGATTGGGTACAGGGATTGCAGATTTGATTGGCGGATATGCACAATGGGCCCCACTTTCCTTTGTTATTCATGGAGTACAGGGGTTGCTCATTGCACTCATTGCTCGAGCAGGGGTTAAGCAGGGTGTTCCAGGAGATGCCAAGCTTCCTATGATGATCTTAGGAGGGGTTGTGGGAATGATTGTCATGGCAGGTGGATACTACCTTGCCGGTGGTGTATTGTATGGGTTTGAACCGGCTCTTGTTGAGGTCCCTCTAAATCTCATCCAGAGTGGAGTTGGACTTGTTCTTGGTATCGCCGTTTCCAAGGCTGTGTTGAAAGCATACCCTCCTGTACGTGCTCTTGCCCTCTAGATAAAGGAATTAACCATGAAGAAAACACATCACGACACAATTCTAGTACTCGATTTTGGAGCACAATATAGTCAGCTGATTGCCCGAAGAGTTAGAGAACAGCAGGTCTATAGTCAGATTGTCCCGTACACAATAACTGCAGAAGAGGTGAAAAAATTTGCTCCAAAGGGGCTTATTTTTTCTGGCGGCCCATCGAGTGTCAGCAAGGAAGGCTCCCCCAGACCCGATCCAAAACTGTTTGATCTGGGAATTCCTATTCTTGGAATTTGCTATGGATTACAGGTCCTGGCTGTTATGAACGGGGGTGCAGTTGAGCGGCCGCAGCAGAAAGAGTATGGATTTGCCCATCTTTCCGTACTAAACACAGAATCCCCACTACTAAACGGGATAGATCAAAAAAGTCAGGTCTGGATGAGTCACGGTGATTCTGTTGCATCTTTACCAGAAAATTTCATACGAACAGCAACTACAGAGAATTGTACCTACGCAGCAGTCGAGGAACCAAATAAGAACTGGTACGGGGTACAGTTTCATCCTGAGGTAGTCCATTCGGAACAAGGTTCACTTCTCTTGGCAAACTTTGTACATACTATCTGTAAAGCTCAGTCAGATTGGAGTATGGAATCTTTTATCGAGACTCAGGTTGCCGAAATTCGACGCATTGTTGGGAAAAAGCAGGTGCTCTGTGGGCTCTCTGGAGGGGTGGACTCGTCTGTTGCTGCTGCACTTATACATAAAGCTATCGGTAATCAGCTTATTTGTGTTTTTGTTAATAATGGGTTATTGCGAACCGGTGAAGCCGATCTCGTACTTACTGTATTCAGAGATAATTTCAATATCAGGCTAAAATATGCCGATGCACAGAATCAATTTCTCCATGCTTTAAAAGGGGTAACCGACCCAGAAGAGAAGCGAAAGATTATTGGGAAGGTTTTTATTGATGTCTTCGAGCAAGAGGCCCGAAGTGCCGGGGAGATAGATTTTCTTGCACAAGGGACATTATATCCAGATGTGATTGAGAGCATGAGTCCTTCGGGAGGTCCCTCGGCGACAATAAAGAGTCACCATAATGTAGGGGGTCTTCCGGCAGATTTGCGATTCTCTCTTCTTGAGCCGTTACGAGAATTATTCAAGGATGAAGTGCGTATGCTGGGAAAGGAGCTGGGACTTCCTGACGAGATTGTATTCAGACATCCGTTTCCTGGTCCTGGACTGGGAGTGCGGTGCATTGGTGAAGTCTCAGAAGAAAGGCTCGATACGCTTCGAGCTGTGGATGCCATTTTTACCGATGAAATTAAGAAAGCCGGATTGTATGGAGATATTTGGCAATCACTTGCCTGTCTGCTTCCAGTAAAGAGTGTAGGAGTTCAAGGTGATGAGCGAACGTACGAGGAGGTTTGTTCCTTGCGTGCGGTAACAAGCGAAGATGCCATGACTGCAGATTGGTTCAGATTTCCTCCAGAGGTTCTGCAGCGTGCTTCTGCAAGAATCTGTAATGAAGTTGCTCATGTGAATCGAGTACTGTATGATATCACCAGCAAACCACCAGGGACCATTGAGTGGGAGTAGGAGTAGAGTAGGTGACTGAACAACACATATATGGGCAACCAGTGGTACGCCCCAAGTATAAGAAACGGTGGCGGGATCGCTATGATGGCAGGCGACTCATGCACACCGATACGTTTTTTACCCTTATTCCATACATTATGAATACACGGAATGACTCTCAGGTAGGTGCATCGTTCAAGATTGATGTTACCTCTGTTGAGCGTTATTTAAAGAAATCTCGTGCAGAGGGGAATCCTATTGGTCAGGAGCTTACGTTCCTGGATGTCGTGATGGCTGCTATTGTGCGTACGATGAGTCAACGACCATATATCAACCGATTCATTGCGGGTCATAAGGTGTATGCTCGTGATGAAATGAGTATTTCCCTTGCAATTAAGAAGAATTTATCTGTAGAGGGGACACAGACTGTTGTAAAGATGGTCTATGATCCAAAAGATACCCTGTTTGATGTTGCCCTCCGACTGCAACGAGAAATTGAGCGAAATAAGGATCTGATGACTAATAACTCAACCGATTCTTTCGCAAAGTTTGTAAATCATCTTCCCTCACTGTTAATTCGTGCAGTCATTGGGACTATTAAATGGCTCGATTTCCATGGGTGGATGCCACAGTCAGTGCAGAAACTCAGCCCATTTCACTGCAGTATTTTTGTTACTGCGATGGGTTCAATCAACTTTGCTCCCATTTATCACCATATATATAATTTTGGAACCTGCAGTGCCTTTATTGCATATGGTCCAAAGTATGCTGAACGGGTTATTGCCAAAGATGGCTCCATAGTTGAACGTAAGTTTATTGATTTTAAATTAGTTGGTGATGAACGCATTTGTGATGGGTTCGGGATGGCAGCCGCTTGGAAGGAGCTGCTCCAGTACATTAAGCATCCGGAGCGTTTGGAAACTCCTCCCGAAACGGTTGTTGAGGATCATGGAGTCTAATCCTAGAATCGAGTCTCGACAGTAATTTCCCCATTTCCGGGTTGTCTTACGACTAGTGTATTGTCGAATAGGACTCGTGCTGTAATGACCGTTGCCAGTAGCAGCACTGCAAGGGTAATTCCTGCACTGATGATTATTTTGTTACTTTTTTTCATGGGATGTCTGTTCCTCCTGATAGGTTCGTAATTGTTTGACAAGGTCACTCTCTGTGATTCCCAACTGTTGCATAGTGGAGAACAGAGCGGGAAGTTCTTTGTGCATGAAGGCAACTCGTTTTGTTTCTAATACACGCTGTTGTGCGTCTGATGAGGTAAAATAGCCAATACCACGTCGATTTTCCAATGTTCCCTCCTCTTGAAGCAGCGTATAAGTTCTTGTAACTGTGTTCGGATTTACTTCCAATTGCACAGCCATATCGCGTATTGAGGGTATTCGTTCCCCATTAGCCCATGCTCCGCTGAGAATTTGGTCATACATGTACCCAGCGATTTGTAGATAGATTGCACTCTGGTTATTGAATTGCATCGGTTGCCTCTACCTCCTTCACACGAAGATATGCGGTAAACCAACAGAACACAGGCATGATTACCCAGTAACCGATATAACCAAACCATTTAGCTATGGTGAATAAGGTCTCATGCTGGCTTAATAAGTTTTGGTCAAGTACAAAATGATATCCATAGAAGCCATTATTGTACGGGGCAAATGCAATGCGTACGAAGAGTGCACTAAGAGCTGTTATCACAAGACTCAAGATAAGCAGGGAAAGTACAGTTTTTACAAAATGAGCTTTTCTGAAGTATGCAGCTCCAAGTAAAAACAGCGATTGTGTTGCCATATAATGGAGTATGAGTAATCCAATATGCTGAGTGAATGGATTAAAAATGTGTATCGGATTCTGGAAAAAAAGAAGTGCGAGAGCCTCAATGAGAAGCGATGCAACGGCAAAGAGGGCGGTAAGTGCGAGAGGATAGCCAACCGTGGTGAGGGAAGCCTTTGCTAGAAATTTATCGAACCGTGAGGCAGGGAGCATGAGCCAGTTATGTTGTCCTGTTCTACTGAACATATCCTGTGCAAACATTACGCTTGTGGTGATAAACCCTCCGAGGAAGAGAAAGATTGAATAGTTATTGAGATATGTTGTCTCATTTCGAATTACATTCCCTACAGCCTTGCGGATAAACGCATCGGCAAATTCCTGTAACAGCAGAATCAATACAATTGTCAAAGCATAGATGAAAAGATTCTTTTTTCGTTCAATAAGTTCTTTTCGAATAACGTTCAAGAGTTTCATTGTGCACCTCCCTGTTCTAATCCATTTCTAAAGTGTTGCGGGTGGGCAACAATTGCATTGAATAGTGTCTCCAAATCCACAGATGTTTCATCTTCGTGGGATGCCCGATTGCGAATTACCATCCATCCTCCGGGGACTTTTTCTGTGTAGATGGCACTCTCCGGTTCAGGTTGGGCAGATTCCAGTCCTATCGTAAAATTTTCGCTTATTGCATACAGCGGGCTATTAAAAATGACGTCACCTGAATCAATGACAATGATTGGATCAATGAGATTTTCCATGTCTCTTACTTGGTGGGTACTGATGATGAATGTACGGTCTTCTGTCATAGCCGATGCAACGGTACGACGAAACTGACTTTTTGATGGAATATCTAACCCATTTGTCGGTTCATCCAGAATCAGCAGAGCTGTATTAGATGCAAGTCCAAATGAGAGAAGGAATTTCTTTTTTTGTCCAAAAGAGAGTGCGGTCAGTTGTTGCTTCTGATCTACTCCAAACTCTTCGCAGTAACGGTTGAAGGCCTCTCGATCAAATTTTGGATAGAAGGGTGCATAGGTGCTCACATACTCTTGTGTGGTAACTCTTGGGAGAAAAAATTCTTCTGGGAGGTGAAACAGGTCTTCCAACATATGGGGGTCACGATTGATTGGATTGAATCCAAGTACTGAAGATTCACCCTCTGAAGGAAACAGTTGGCCCGATATAATTTTCAGCAGGGTCGTTTTACCTGCTCCATTCACACCAAGCAATCCATAAATATTTCCTTTTTGAATAGTTAGGTTGAGGTGAGTGAATAACGGTTGCTTTCCGTATTGGAACCGTATATCTCGCATGTGTATCATGAAAAACTCCTTATCACTATGGTTTATTAGTGTCTTATGTAACTAGTACACTAATACTCTAATTCTGTCAATCATTTTTCATAATTATTTTTTCGTTATTTTATTTTGTTTCTTTTCGCCTTTTTAGTTACAATAGAGGAATGAAGACCACACCACCTAAACAGTCTGAAGATTTTGAGAGGAACGTACAGTTCTATAAGTTCTGTGCCTATGGATTCTTAAAGAACCTGAGGTTCTATGAACCATTTCTTATGTTATTTTTTCTTGAGAAAGGGTTGAGTTTTCTTGAGATTGGGACTCTATACGCTGCTCGGGAAGTTTGTATTAATATTATTGAGATTCCCTCTGGAGTCATTGCAGACAGCCTCGGCAGGCGAAGGTCCATGTCGGTTTCCTTTATTGCATATATTCTCTCGTTTATCGTATTTTTCTTCGCTCAGAGCTACTGGATACTCATCCTTGCAATGATTGTATACGCTGGTGGTGAAGCTTTTAGAACGGGTACTCATAAGGCGATGATTTTTGATTATCTTCATATGCACAATTGGGATCATCTTAGAACACACTATTACGGACATACACGGGCATGGAGTCAAGCTGGAGCCGCTATTTCTGCATTAATCGCTGGAATTCTGGTATTTTGGAGAGGTTCCTATGCTCCGGTGTTTCTCTTCACCATCATCCCCTACATTGCCGACTTGTTTCTCATTCTCAGCTACCCTGCTGATCTTGATGGACCTCGGCATTCCAGTGATAAGACCATTGCTTCTGAGTTTGCAACAGTACTTCGGTCTCTTCTTAAAAGTCTTCGAAGTCGCGAGCTTCTCCGTGCTATTGCCAACCAGTCACTGTACAGCGGATACTACAAGGCCTTCAAGGATTATTTACAACCTATACTGAAGAATTTTGCCATAGCCATGCCAGTGTTTCTTGCATTGCAGGATAACCAACGAACCGCATTGATTACGGGTATTGTCTATGCAGCACTCTATTTTATAACGGCATATGCCTCTCGTTCATCCGGGAAAATGTCTGAACGATTCCATACTTTAGCAATACCGCTCAATACTATGCTCTTTCTTGGAATTCTATTTGGAATTGTAAGTGGAATTGCCTACTGGCTAGGGGTTCCAATCGTAGCTATCGTACTGTACGTTGGTATATATGTTATAGAGAATCTACGAAAACCGATGGGTATAGCATATGTAACAGAAAGAATGGATAAAGGTTCTCTTGCCTCTGCACTTTCGGTTGAATCACAGGCAGAAACTTTGTTCGCTGTAGTAATCGCACTGCTCTTGGGATTCTTCAGCAATCTGTGGGGATTAGGATTGGGAATTTTAGTTGTTTCGGGTATCTCATTTATTGCTGCCCTATTTCTTAGGCTTCCTGTATTGGGAAATAAATCATAACAGCGAAGCTCTCTTTACCTATTCTTTATCTTTTCTCAACTCGTTATGCACTTTATTCAGATAGAATCTCGGTGTACCATAGTGACGTGGTAAGGGGAGGGGCAGAATAATGGCAAAGATTTTTGTAGTTGAAGATAATAGCGGGTTACGTGATGCCATTGTTTCGTATCTAGAGGTAGAAGGCCATACAGTATTCTCCTTTGATCGAGTATCTGGAGTACATGAGGCAGTAGCTATGGCTGTCCCGCAATTACTTATTCTAGATGTTATGCTTCCAGATGGTGATGGGTTTCATCTTGCAAGAAACATACGACGAGAATACCAAATACCTATTCTTTTCCTTACTGCACGGAGTTCTGAATCGGATCGCATAACAGGCTTTGAATTGGGGGCAGATGATTATGTTACAAAACCCTTCTCAATGCGTGAATTAGTGCTGCGGGTTCGTGCACTATTAAGTAGAGTAGAGAAGAAGTCAGATACTGAAGCAGTAAACGACACACTATCTTGGCAGTTGTCTGTTCAGAATGCACACGATGGACAGACTCATAGTCTCTCGCTCAATACTGGGAAACATCTCTGTATGCACGATAGCGAGGATGTGAAACTTACTGCAACCGAGTGGAAGATTCTCGAATATCTTGCGATGAGAGAAGATACAGTAGTAAGTAGAGAGAGATTGCTTGGGCAGTGTCTCGATTATATTGCCGAGGGTTCTGAACGAGCTATTACTACCCACATGAAAAATATTAGAGCAAAGCTGGGTGAGGAGGGCTGGATTGAAACGGTACGGGGTTTTGGATATCGATTTATAGGGAAACGAGAATTATGACTCTGGTAAAAAAGACCTTTCTTGTATTTCTCATTGCTTTTGTAATCCAGCTTGCTATAGTTGCCTTACTTATTGGATTTGGTTACAGGCAATCGGAGACACAGTGGAGTAGGGTTCGTGATTCTCAGGCATATTCAACAGCAAGGTCTCTATTGCTTCAGGACTCTCTGGTATCTGATGCCGACTCCTACGACGGACAGTTAGCTATTTACGATGCTGATAGACAGTTATTGCAATCAACACGAGGAATGGGAATGCACGGCAACATGGGAAGAAACATGTTAGCTCAGCTGAAACCTATTCAAGAGGAGGGTAAAGTAGTCGGTTATTATGCCACAGGAGATGTTTCATTTGGTTCTGATACAGCAAACAAAACGCTTATTCAGACTATGATTGTCGTGCTTTTTATATCGCTCGTGCTTTCGTTCGGGATTTCAATTATTGCAGCACTCTATTTTTCCAGGAGGGTGTCTCGACCTGCAGATCATTTGGCACGTTCACTCTCCAAAATGACTTCAGGTGATTTATCCAGCCCAATCGTGCCCGAAGGGTCTGACGAGCTTATACAGATTGCACAATCAATAGAAAGGCTTCGTGTAAATCTCATAGGAGAGCAGACTGTACGGTCTCAATGGTCTCAGGACATAGCACACGACCTTCGTACCCCTGTTGCCTCAGTGAAGGCACAACTTGAAGGGATGATAGATGGAGTTCTTCAGCCGGATGTACCGCGATTTGAACGTACCATGCGTGAATTGGAGCGCATGGAAGTACTCATTCAAGATTTGGAGATGCTTATGAGATTAGAATCTCCAGAGACTGAGGTGCATTACGAGAAGATACCTGTCGTTCACTTTCTTAGGGATCTAAGTGATCAGTTTGATGCTCAATTGCAACGTAAATCGATGAAGCTGGTAACTCACTCGAGTGTGGAATTTCTTGTCGGAGATGCTGTGTTACTTTCAAGGGCTGTAGCAAATTTAATTCATAATGCTATTCGCTATGGCAATGAAGAGACAGAAATCACTGTTTCGGTTCATCAGCAGGGGAACGGGATTCAAACCCGTGTGCACAACGTGGGGAACCCCATTCCTCTGCAAGATATTTCTAAGCTGACTGAACGCATGTATCGTGGTGAATATGCACGATCTACCCCCGGTTCAGGTTTAGGACTCACCATAGTGGATCGAATTGTGAAACTTCATGGAGGCTTACTCAGTATTGTGAGCAGTGAAGATGACGGAACTTGTTTTTCATTCATAATCCCTACCTCATCAACCATCTGATACACGAAGTATGCAAAGTTGATTTTCTCCACTGATACACAGAACATCCCCTTTTGGTGAATAGCTGATATCTTGAGGAATGTAGGTTCCGGTTGTCATCCCTGTCGCTGCATAACTAGGTGCTCCACCAATAATATCCATATGATGTACCATGGGGTTTCCCCCGCCATGAATTGCCCAGCCATGTTCCTGAGTTCCATCGAGAACGAGGTCAAGCACTGGCTCGTTGAGGTGGTATGGCTTTGCGGCATCTATCCAATTCATACTACCTACCGATCGCTCATGCAGGTGTATCCCATCGGCCATAAGAGTCTGTATGAATGTACCGGAGAAGTAGAGGTCTGTAGGTCCTGCAACATTTGGATTGTCATGAAAATAGGATCCTTCAAAATTGAAGTATAAGTTTTCACCTGGAAATGCGGGAGAAATTGAATACGTGAAGAAGCCGCCGATTTCCTGACACCCAATCGCCAATCTACTTCCAAATGGGTCTACACGAAGTGTGGATGGTTTGTCGTAGGTTCCATATCCTGGATACACCGAGAGAAAACTGTAGGAAAAAGGACCAACCCCATCTAATCCGTACGATGCGTAAAAGAGATATTTTGAATCCCTGTCAACAAGAAACACTTGATTCGTTGCTGTGTTCAAATCTGCATTTGTAATATGCTGACCCCAAAGGCCATTTTCTGTATCGGATTGAAATGCAGCAATTTTACTTAGAGAGGAAGACTCTGCCTGGTATTGATAGAACACTACAATACCCGAGTCTCTAGCTGTCGTACAGACAATGTCGTCGAATGTGTCCACAATTATGTCGGTGATTCCGGTTGTAGGATACGGATTGTCCTGGAGGGGGAGGTTGTTTGAGCTGTAGTTCGTAATCACTTGGAGTTGATCTCTCTTTAATTCACATATCTGAAGACCTTGAGAGCTGGCAATGAGAAGTTTTCCATCTCGTAGAAACGCGGTCGTAGATACACCACTTACCCTATATGTTGAACCATGAGAATCGGTTTCACCGGCTGAGACTGATGTTATCATTACAGGAACTTTATCCATAGACTCAACCGACGCATGAAAAGGGTGAGTTTCAGATCCAACACTTCCAAATCCATCTGTTTTAGCAATAACATCTAATCGATGAGGTCCGGTGTATGTTGAAAACTCAATACTCTCACCACTCGCGAGGAAGGAACCGTCGAGGTACCAATCAATTTCCAGAGGAGCATTTCCACCTCCGCCTGTCCGACTGAATGTTGCTGTTTGAGGAGTGTTCGGTAGAATTGATGAGCCTATTGATTCAATCGTTCCTGTAACCGGTTCTACTACGGTGCTTGATAATACAAAACCAGTTGCCTCAGGGGTTGGTTTGTCGATAACAAGAGGTATGGTACGTGTGGAGAGCATGCCGTCAAGTACCCGAATTGCAACAATGCCTCCTGCAATCTGCGTTCCCTCAGAATACAGATTGAACACAAGTTCATACGATCCGGTGGAGAGTACCTGTTCATAAGTTGCAGTAGCACTAGCCTCGTCGACCTGTTTCCCCGCGGCAACAGTTTCTGCAATACCTCCCTGCGGTTTTAGCTGTAAGTCAAATGCGATATCGGTGAATTCGGTATCTCCCCAGTAGAATTCCAACCGCACCGTACCTTCACCTTCAAAATCATCGAGAACTACTTCTACACGGTTTTCTCTTGTAGTTAGATGATGAGAAATATCACCTTCAGCTATTTTGGTGCCTTGCTGATTCAATCCTTCAACATGAATATTCCAGGTACCGATTACTAACCCGTTAATCTCTACTTGTGCACTGCTGGTTGCCAGACTGAAGGTATTTCCATTTGGACCCTCCCCGGAAATCGTATAATCAGTAATTGTCAAACCTTGACCGACAGGACTTACAGCATCTCGAGATGTTGGAGAAGTCTCTCGGTCACTCATGAATCGTAATTGCAACGTTGTGGTATGAGCCTGTTCTTCACAACCCATAATGAGCAATAGAGAAATGAGCACTAAAACAGAAATAAAAAGAATTTTCTTTTTCATAGCGGCCTCCACTCTCTATACTTAGAACACCTTCAAGTTGCTTCATTTTCCAACGGAGTGAGCGTCGTGGATTCATGAATGGAGCCCTTACCGAACGAGTGCGGGAAACGAAAGCTTGCTTGCATACCATTCATTTTGATTGGAGTCTCTTGCATGAATGAGGCTTTGGTGATATCACTCAAGTATGAAAATAAAATCAATCTTAAGTCCTGAATTAATTACCACCTCCTTGAAGAGTTCGACGAAGGAGGGGGTAATTGGAGAGTTGCTCGATATTCTTGTTGCTCAAAAAAAGATTAAGAATAGAGACGAAGTGTATACCGCACTTATGGATCGTGAAAGAAAGATGTCTACAGGAATTCAGCACGGGGTGGCTATTCCACATGCAAAAACAAGGGCAGTAACTCAACTCGTTGCTTGCATTGGTCTGAAACCAGAGGGTATAGACTTTGATGCACTAGATGGTGAACCGAGCAAGATTTTTATTATGACACTGTCTCCTATAGACCGCGTAGGTCCTCATGTTCAATTTCTCGCCGAAGTGAGTATGGTGATACAAACACAAGAAGCCAGAGAACGACTTCTCCTAGCAAAGAGTGCCAAAGACGTACTTTCTGTTTTTGGTATATAAGGTAATCAGAATATGGCACATGAAATGATGATATTGGCTCTCCAATTGGGAGTCATTCTAGTTATGACAAAGATAAGTGGGTGGCTGTTCTCGCGTAAGTTACATCAACCGAAAGTCCTTGGTGAACTTGTTGCCGGTATGGTTGTTGGACCCTATCTCCTTGGAGCCATTCCTCTAGGGTCGTTAGGACCTCTTTTCCCTCCAGTAGCAGGTACTATTCCGGTAAGTCCTGAATTGTATGGCATTGCAACGGTTGGTTCTATTTTGCTTCTTTTCACTAGCGGACTTGAAACAGATTTACCCACATTCCTTCGATTCAGCGGAAAAGCTTCTGTTGTAGGTCTAGGTGGGGTGATTTTTTCGTTTTTACTCGGTGCAGGTATAACCGTTCTTCTGCATCCTTCGGTGCATTCCATTATGGATCCTGAAGCACTGTTTCTTGGAACTATCTGTACTGCCACTTCTATCGGTATAACTGCAAGAATTTTAGGTGAGTCAAAAAAAATCTCCTCCCCAGAGGGAGTTACGATCCTTGCAGCAGCTGTTTTGGATGATGTTATAAGTATTGTCTTACTCTCTGTAGTAGTAGGAATTTCCATTGTCAAGTTGGACGGTGGGTCAATTGCCTGGTCAGGGATTGGAGTGGTCGCGGCTAAAGCCGTTGGATTCTGGGCTATTTGTATGATTGTAGGAATATTTGCTGCTCCACATCTTACAAAGCGGATGAAGGGATTTGAGTCGTTAGGCGTCATGGCAGAAATATCTTTTGGGATTGCTCTTCTTTTAGCTGGCCTTTCAGAGATGGCCGGACTTGCAATGATTATTGGAGCCTATATTGCTGGTCTTTCGTTCAGTCAGACCGACGTTTCTGCAGAAATTACTGAGCGGGTCAAAGCTGTCGGTGAATATTTTATTCCTGTTTTCTTCGCTGTAATGGGAATGATGGTCGATTTTTCGGCGGTGGGATCGGTACTCGGGTTTGGTATTATATTCTCGGTAATCGCATTTGCGGGAAAGCTGGTTGGCTGTGGTTTGCCAGCTTTGTTTGTTGGATTTAATCTCAAAGGGGCGTTTCGTATAGGTTCGGGGATGTTGCCCCGTGGAGAGGTAACTTTAATAGTGGCAGGAATCGGTCTTGCAAGCGGGGCTATTGGTCCCGATATGTTTGGAGTTGCAGTAATGACCATGCTTCTTGCCTCTATAGCTGCTCCTCCATTATTAGTTCAGTCTTTTAAAGGTGGTTCGGGGTATAGGAAGCAGTTAGAGGAACCTGTTCAGTCTCATATGGTTACACTGGAACTCGAATTTCCATCGGAACGAGCTGCAGAATTTGTGCGACGATCAATTTCAGATGCATTCAGGTCGGAAGGATTCTTCGTACGTACGATGGAAGGTTCGGTCCGTTCGTGGCAAATTAGAAAAGAAGAGATGGTCTTTGTTCTACGACGCAGTGCAGAGCGTATCGAGGTGAGCGGACGTCAGGAGCATGAAGCATTTGTTCGATTACTGCTTATGGAGACCCTTGTAGATTTTCAGGAATTTGTTGATAGCCTTAAGAGTATGGAACAACCGGAAATGATGGGTGCTGGACTGCTGCTCAATATGTTTGCTAAGCAGCAATCATCAGACTCCTGATGCTTTTCTAATCTTATACTTCATGAGAAGACGAGAAGGCTTGTATGTTTTCTTGGCCTGTCTCAGTCCTGGTATGCCTAAATCCTGTTCTCTGTTGATTTCTACAACCTTATCGGGTAATTCAGAGGCGAATGCCCGATTTATATACTGGTACACTCCACGATAGTTCCCGAGTGCTTTTTCCACATGAATAATAAACCGAGAGGCACCATCCTCCTCTCCAAGGGTAAATCCAACCGGTACATCTTCAGCATACAGCACTACACCCTTTAGATTGAGTTCATCTCTACACTCAATGGCGAGCAGAGTAGCACGATAATCTTCAACCACATCCTTCCCTTCAGCCCATGCGTCGAGCACTGCAATCATGTCGGAATTCTTTGCCAAATGAGAGGGGATAAGTACGCGATTTGGATGATCTTCTGCAAAATGTTGAGCATGCACCAATTTTTTATGGAGACTCGATCCGGTGAGTTCAATGAGATTTTTTCTCATATAGATATAATCGGCATTGTCACGGTCTTCTGAGATGGATAGGTCGGGATGATTTTGTGAAATCCTTTGTTCCCAGCTATCTGAAATATCTTCGCCTATGGTGTTAATTTCTGCAACACGTGTGAACAGATCTTGAATTATCTCTTTGCCGGGATATCCTTTGGGGATAATGGCAAAAATTTCTTGTTCATTATTATTCATTTGGATGCCGCGAATTATATAACCAGGCTCTCCCTGCTCGTCGGTATACATACTCACGGTATAGTGACGTTTCTGGGTGAATGGATAAAGCGATGCCATTGAGAGTTCACTAACTCCATGTCTATGTGTCAGCAGAAATGGTTGTAACGTATCCAAGTGATTGAATGCTAATGGTATTTCATCAGGGTATGTAGGAATGTCATGCATACGATAAAGATAGTGAAAAGGAGTGTGAGAGGCAAGTATACACAAACTACTTATTTTACCCTATAGTACATGCATGAAAACTATACTTAAAATAGTATTGCTCGGTCTTTTTGCTGCTGTGATTTTTTTACCATCAGAGCAGTTCCCTTCCTGGGCATACTGGTCACTTTTTGTTTGTATGTTCATCGTTCTTATCATCTATTATTACACTTCGTATTGGGTAAGTGCTGCTGATGTATTATCGACAGACAGCGACCCAATAAAATTTTCAGTGTTCGCAGGGAAGGTCCCCCCGCTAAGTAGTGAAGATCTTGTGCGGGGCCGACTTGTGGTAACAGATACCGAAGTTCGTCTTTACCAGCGTCCTAACAGGAAAAGTTCGAACATAAGAGCTCGTGAAGTGTGGAAAGTGGCTATCTCATCTTTAGATGGATTCACCCTCGGCCGGGTTATCGGAATGCGAAATGGACTCATACTTTCTCTGACACAGGGAGATGAAGCTCGATTTGCGATTTTTTTCATGAAAAAACGGAAAGCTGATCTTATTACAGCACTTGGATGGGACGACATCCAATCGAAATAAGCTAGCATACATAGGCGATTGTAGCTCCTATTTTCGGGTGCTAGGTTTCAGATATCTGAGCGACCTAGTACAGAGGAGCTACTATGAGAACTGTTATCTCTTGCATGCTTATGTGTGTCCTTCTTTCAGGGCATGCAATTGCAGCCGATACTCAACAGAAAATATCTCTTTATAGCACGTGCGATGCCAATATGGTTGATTCTGTTTGGCGGGAGCACGTCTCTTTTCGTGTCTCGGTGGGTTCGTGGATTTCAGAGGGTGTAGCAGTTGAACTACCTTTTGCCTGTACTCTTGATCAAAGTGGAGGTGGTGAAATTCTTCTTGATGTTTCCCTTAAACTGCTGGTCTATCCATGGAGTAGTGGACCATTCCTTGCTATATCGTTGACACAGTTTGCTCTTTTTACCGGACCAAATATTCCACAAGAATCAATGCATTATCTAAATGAAATTTCCTTCGGCTATACGTGGAGTTTTTCTCCACGTTGGTTTATCAGGCCCGCAATAATCTTTAGAGATCCATCGGATTCTGCACAAGATAGCTTTGCCTATGTTGCAGGATTGGTTCCTACACATACACGATTGAAATTCTCTCTGGATGTAGGGTGGGTGTTCGCTTCGATTATCCCTTGAACGAACAAGGGTTTAACGGGAGGTTCATGAATGAAAAGGCGTGTTCGTAAAGGCTTGTCTCAGGTGTTGACTGTATGGGTTATTATCAGCCTACTAGGTTGTTCTCTTGCCTGGGAACCAGAGAAAAACCCACATGTGAGTGAACAGGAGATGATTCCTGTGGTTGCTCGTGTAGTGGAAGAGCAGTTGAGTGTTGTACAGCCGGTTCTCGAGGAACACGGTGAATTCGACACAAGGTCAGTTAAACTTATGGGTGAAGCTTCAGGAGAGAGCATTGTGTCCGGTATGCTCGCAGAGCAGCAGGGAGCGGAATATCTTGAGTTCTGTCATGCAATAGCGGTGGATTCGGATCCCGAGATGGTTCTTTCGGCAGCGAAGAATCTTATTCCAGAACAGGAGTTTGAACAGCTGTCGACGAGGATGATAGAGGTAGAGCGATCTCTCATAGAGTATGGTGATGCTCAGAGCAGGGCCATACCTCCAGATCAAAGACCGGCGTTTATGCGTGACTTGCAGAAGCTTATAACCAAAACTCTGGTTCTTATGGTTGCCGGAATTGTATATGCGTGTATTCCAAATGTGATTTTCTGGGGTAAAATATCGGCTGCTGCAGCGATCGCAGTTGCTGCCGGGATAACAGCAACAACATTTCTTTCCATTTATCGCTACTATGCATATAGTGAGCAGTCAATGTCAGAATCATTCCAGGAGTGGATAGTTGACGTAACTACAGATCCCTCTGCTGCATATGCCGTCGCCACATCCATGATGACTGTAGGAAAGACCATGACAAACGGTCCTGTGGTTACCGGGCTTATTATTGTTGTATTCTCAATCTACCAGATTATAGACATGGTGAAACCTATGCTGAAAAAGTATAATTTCAATGCATGATGTCTGCGGATATACGTAAGGTGTCAAGGGGAGATTGCCTTGCTTGGAATGTTCAAATATGAAATAATGCCAGCAGATTAATCACTAGGAGAATCAAATTCATGAGTCAATCTTCCCTTTCAGAAAACCTGCTGAATCGTTTCATAGAATATGTAAAAATCGATACGATGAGCGATCCCCATATTGTCGACCAACGTCCTACAACTGCGGGGCAGCTTGATTTACTTCGGCTGTTGGAGCAGGAACTTCATGAAATAGGTGTAGAAGATACCGTGTTTGATGATCAGGGATATCTTGTTGCCAGGATTCCTGGGAATCTTTCTCAGGGAAAGCAGGTCCCCGTAATTGGTTTCATGGCACATGTGGATGTTGCAGACGATGTGATGGGAAACTCTGTAAAACCACGGATTATTACAGCCTACGATGGGAACGATATTATGCTTAATAGCGAATTTTCAATCCCTGTTGAAAAAAATCCTGACCTCAAAGATTACATTGGAGAAACGTTGGTCGTCACAGATGGGACAACCCTTCTTGGCGGTGATGACAAAGCAGGAGTCGCTATTCTGATGGCACTTGCCGAACGACTTGTCGGTTCACAGGCAATAGAACATGGTGAGATTGAATTGATTTTCACATCGGATGAAGAGACCGGAGGCGGAATGGATGCGTTCGATGTGAAGATGTTGAAATCACGATGCTGCTATACCGTGGATGGGGGAAGACGAGGAGAGGTAGAGGCTGAGTGTTTTAATGCAGCCACAGTTGAGGTTACATTCAACGGGGTTCCTTACCACCTTGGTGCAGCAAGAGGTCGTATGGTGAATAGTGTCTCTATGGCAGTATCATATATTGCCTCATTACCGAGAAATGAGAGTCCAGAAGCAACAGATGGTCGGTATGGATACTACTGTGCAGAGGAAATTGAGGGTACAAGTGCACAGACTCACTTAACAGTATATGTGAGAGACTTTGATTTTCATGAGTTGGAACGAAAAATTTCCACACTGAAAAGTCTCGGGGAAACTACAGAAAAACTCTTTCCGGGTGGTAGGGTCACAGTAACAGAGAAAATTGTGTACAAGAATATGTTCGATGCTATCAAGAAAGATCCAGTTATCATGGAGGCTGTTTGGAAATCTGGAGAGCAGTTGAATGTGAAGCTCATTCAAAAGATAATTCGTGGTGGTACAGATGGTGCAAGACTCGCTGAGATGGGAATACCTGCACCGAATCTGTATACTGGATCACATAATCTGCACTCCCGATTTGAATGGGTTGCTCTTCCTGCAATGGTGGAAGCTACACTCCTCACAGAGCAAATAGTCTCATACTGGGCGGGAGTGGAGGATTGAGAACTAGAGTTCATTACCGAGTTGTAGCACTCATCATAGTCATTCTGGGAGTTTGCTCAGTGAGTGCATTCAGCGGTAGTTTCTCTCTTCAGGTTGGTGTAGATGGTTCTGCTCAACAAGTGTCGCAGAATTTAGCCGAAATTACTTATCGAGTGGTTGAAGAAGAGCTTGGGTGGAACTATAACTTCGATGCTCAGGCAACTCAGATATTCTCAGTCAATGTGAGTGATATTCAAATTGATACCAACACCTTCAGTAATCGTATTCTCGTGCAGATGGAAATTACCTTCTCCTGGTTGGATTCACAGTTTAACAAGAAGTCAGCGTTCCTTTTAGATACTCTGGAAGGGTGGGATAGTGAGTATGAACAACATCTTACGAGTATAATAAGGAAGAATGGGAAATCTCTTACTCTTCCCCAGGATAACGATGTAATCATTTCACAGGTGGACCATACAGGATATTGGACCACTTCCAGTTCAGATGTTTTCCCAATTGGTTCCCGATATAGAGTGTATTCTGCAGATAACAGTGCAATTGCACTGCTTGAGGTCTCCGATACCTTCCAATATTCCTCTAGTGAACCTAACATGCAGGTGACTGAATTAGTACCAGTGTGGAGTAGGCGCACCCTTGTGGAGGGGATGCCTCTTGAGCACGTTAAGCCTAATCTTTCTTTTGATATCTCGGTTCCCTTCTCTTTACAGCGTATTGGCTTTGTGCTTGGATCTACGCTGCCAATTCCTACGAGTCAATTCAGATTTCGTTCCGAAATCGATGTTTCCTATGTTATGTCAGAATCGGCGTATGAGATAATGGCACATGCCGGAATATCTAGACGAGTTTCACTTGGCGGTGTACGTACGACAATTGAAAGTCAAGGCTCATGGTGGACCAATATTCAGCTTGGAGTTCAGGTTTCTCTCGCAGCAGGGATTCTCGTTTCACATGCTGGAGATACTCGTTTTATGTATGGGGCAGACGTTGAATTGGAAATTGTTCATCAATCACTTGCTCACTGGTATTGGGGCGTGACTGTGGGGTATACTTATACAACCTCAATTCAAGAAAGTATGTTCCTGCCAAGGCAGCATAACATTGACGGTATTATCCTATCGCCGACCATTGGGTGGATATGGTAGACTAGGGGAACCATGAAAAAGAACGGGGCTTTACGGATTGCCATACAGAGTGGAGAAACTCATCTCTCGTCCCTTGGGATCTTGGTGCTGTTTCTTTTCCTTCTCCTGTTATTACCAAGTTGTTCCTCATTAAGCACCTGGGTCCGTTCAAATCTGGAAGGTGTTCCCGTGTGGGTGTATGAGCCACAGATATCTCGAAACCAGACAGCCTTTGTCGGTCAGGGAACTGCAGAAAATGAGACGCGTGCCCGCGTACTCAGTTATGAATCTGTACTCTTACAGCTTTCTAGTTACATTGGCCGAGATGTCACCGGTCAGCATATAGCAGAATTGTCTTCACGCGATGCAATCGATGCATTTCGGTTGAGAGTCACCCAAGAATTTGTAAAGAATGATTCTGGCCGGATTACCGTCTACTTTCTTGCTGTAGCCGATAATTCTGTGTTGGAACAAGCTAGAACTGAAGCTGAAGTGCAATTGGTTCAACAGGTACAACAGATGAATCGGTTAAATGGAGAAGCTGCCCAGGCTATCCGTAACAACCAGGATACGGTGGCAGCAAATCTGTATATACGTATCGCAGTAATTGCCTCTTCACTTCCGGTAGATAGGGGAGAGAAGCAATTTAGTGATGCCATAGATCAGTTGCGAACAATCCTCAGAAGACTTACTATTTCGGTATCTCAGGGGAATCCTGCTATACCGACTACACAGGTAATCGTACGACGAGGAACTCATGCACTCTCGCCACGGGTTGCAGGTGCTCAGGTTGCTGCATACTCGGAAGCACGAGATGGCTTGGGTTCCAGTTATAGGGATAAACAGAGGTTCGTAACCGATACGTCTGGACAATTCTTGTATACATCAAATAATCCTACGTTAGCAAAAAGTGGTACGCTCGAGTTTATGGTCGATTTTGAAAAAGAGTTAGAGCCGTTACGTACTGTAGATGCAGATATTTACGATGAAATGGTAGAACTCCTGAAGAATAAAGTGGTTACGTATCCGTATGAGCGAGTTTCGCTTATGGCCAACCAGAAATTGGTAATTGTGATCTCGGAATATTCGATGCAGGGGGAATTGCTCGTATCTACAGCTGCTGGAGCTTCTCTTGCTGCTGAGTTGGAAAAAGACGGTATTGTCTTTGACATTGCACAGATGCCGAGTATTGATACCGACGATGATCTCATTGCTGCACTTCAACAGAGGTTTCCGAATTATACTGCTATTATGTATGGAAATGTTGGGATATCTCATATGAATAGTACACAAAGTGGGGAAGTAATCACTGTTACAGGGGAAACTCTGGTATGTAATCTTACTCGAGGTACTGTTGTGGGTCGTACAGGCTCGGTGAAAGCTCATGCTGTAGCAGAAACAGTTGAGGAGGCTCGTTCAAAGGCCTTCAGTCAATTTGGTGCAATCACTGCTTCATTGCTTGGAAGATATCTCTATAGATGATTCTCACTTTCCATGAAGATTCCGGGGTTGTTTGTAATTATTCCATCGATTCCCCAGTCAATTATCCGCCTTGCAGTATCCTGGTTGTCTATCGTCCAGCCGATTATCGGGTACTGAAGAGTTGATTTGAAATGCCCTATTGTCTTCGGCGTAATCAGTGAAACATCTGGCTTCATAATAGTGCACTGTGAAATATGACGACCCCAACCGTGCTGAAGAAATCGGGGAACTTCTGGAGATTCGCTATAAATGGTTCCGGTTGGTAGGCTGTGGTTGCTTACCCGATTGAATTGCCTTATAGCGAAAGGATTGAATGAAGAGACCATGCAAACCGATTCCAAGTGGTAGGATTGTATAAGATTCCAGGTTTTGAGAGCCAATCCGGTATTGTGTATCAATTCCTGTTTTAGCTCAATGTCATAATGAAATGAGGTGCCAAATGCATTAAAAACCTCTTCAAGAAGGGGGATAGTGGCCCCAGAGAATTTGTCGGAGAAATGAATTCCTGCATTAATCGAGCGTAATTCTGCGAACGTCAATGATTCAACATGCCCAGGGATACCAGCAATCCGTTCTACATTATGGTCATGTATTACTACGAGTTCCCCACTTTTACAAAGATGAACATCAAGCTCAATACCAAAAACACCACGGTCTGCACACAGTTGGAATGACTCCATGGTGTTCTCTGGAGCAAGAGATGCATACCCCCGATGCCCAAAAATCAAAGGTCTCGGTTCTCCCGGGAAAAGCGGTTCCATCAGGAGCCTCTCTTACACGGCATAACTGCGTAACAGTTCAATTTCTTGGTTCCATTTTTCTGGATCGGTCGTTTCCAGTATGATAGGAATTCCTTCAAATCGCTTATCGGCCATCATCGCTTTAAATGGTTCGAGTCCCAAATTCCCTTCACCAAGCGGTGCATGCCGGTCTACGTGGCTATCATACTCGCTTTTTGCATCATTTACATGCATGCCCATGAGACGATTGAATCCAATAATTCGATCAAAGTCCTCCATAACCGATGCAAACGATTCTTGAGTTCTAATATCGTACCCTGCAGCAAAAATGTGGCAGGTGTCGATACATATCCCTATACGATCTTTATACACAGATCTCTCAATAATTCTTGCGAGTTCTTCGAACGTTCTTCCCAGTGCCGATCCTTGACCGGCGGTAGTTTCTATGACGGCGTACACTCCTGTGGTTGCAGCGAGAGCTTCATCGATTCCCTCTGAGATAAGTTTCATGCAATCATCGGGATCTATCTGTTTCAAGTGAGCTCCTGGGTGGAAATTGAGCCTATCGAGTCCTAATTGTTCCACGCGTTGCATTTCATCAATAAATGCATTTACGCTTATACGACGCTTTTGATTATCCGGATTTCCCAGGTTTATGAGATATCCATCGTGTGGAAGAACCTGTGAAGCGGTGAAACCTGCATCGTTCATGGCCTCTTTAAATTGTGAAATCTGTTCATCAGTGAGAGGAGGGACTTTCCATTGTTTCTGATTTTTTGTGAACAAAGCAAAGGCATTTGCCCCAATTGAACGTGCGTTCTCTACTGCGTTGTGAACTCCTCCAGCAGCACTCACATGTGCTCCAATATAATGCATAGCAACTCCTCCCATACTCCTGAAGGTACGTAAGAAGCGATGGGTTGTCAATCCAATCACCTCGTGATACCTTCTCTGAGTGTCGTAATGACAGGAGGTGTTCGTGAGTATAGACGAAGCAAATTCTCGTAAGGCTTTTATGCCGGGCGACGAAATTCACGGGTTTATCCTTGAGTCAATCGATGTGCTTGATGATTATAACGGTTACGGTTATTTTTTCAGGCACCGTATGTCGGGGATGGAAGTCTATCATGTTGCAAATGACGACAGTGAAAATTTCTTTGGGTTTATTTTTAAAACCCCTCCTGTGAATGACTGTGGAACGCCTCACATTATTGAGCATTGCCTGTTAGCTGGATCCAAACGATATCCTGTTCGCGATCCATTTATGTCACTTCTCAAGGGAAGTGCAAATACCTTCATGAATGCAATGACCTATCCCGATTACACGGTCTATCCTGCTGCTTCACCGCTTGAGAAGGATTTTAATCACCTTTTTGCAGTCTATGCCGATGCTGTGTTTAATCCACTTCTCCGTGAGGAGACCTTTTGGCAGGAGGGCGTACGGATAACTGCAGATGAAGAGGGCTCTTTGCGATTCGATGGAGTGGTCTTCAATGAAATGCTTGGAGAGCTCTCTGATCACGATTCCATTGTAGGACGCCAGAGTATTCGCAGTCTCTATCCGGATACTCCCTACTTCTTTGAATCGGGAGGCGATCCCGCTCACATTATCACCCTGAACTATCAACAATTTGCCGGGTTTTATGCATCTCATTATCAACCGTCAAACTGCAAACTTTTTCTCTATGGAAACCAGGATGTCACCGAACGACTCTCGCTATTGGAGAACCTGTATATATCTGATAGTTCCTATATGAACGGCTGTGGACCTACCCCAATTGCGAAGAGCTGGACAAAACCGAAAACCGTAGTGGCTACTAGTCCAGCAAATGAGGATTCACAGCAGGAGCAAGATGCATCAGTAGTGGTGAGTTGGGCAACGAGCCTCGTGGAAGATCCCATTGAGGTTCTCACGTTAACTACGCTGGTCGATATCTTATTAGGAAATCCTGGAGCTCCACTTTACAAAGCAATCATTGATTCACATCTGTCGAAGGATATTTCTCAAGTCAGTGGAATGGATACCAGTTTCAGGCAGATGCCCTTCACCGTAGGATTCAAGGGGATAGACCCCGCTCGGGCACAGGAAGCTCAGCAGTTGGTACTCGATACACTGACTCGTATTGTTGAGCAGGGGATACCGCGTTCACTTACAGAAAATGCTATCAAACGGCAAGAGTTTCAACTCTTGGAAATTACTGGTGATTCTCCCATTGGTCTTCGAGCCATGAGTAGGGCTACGCGAGGCTGGCTTCAGGGTCTTGCACCACATGTAACCGTTGGTATCAAAGCTGCTCTTGAGAAGTTGAAGCAATTAGTTGCAGAGGCATCGCGGCAAGATGGAGAGCTGTTTGCTAAAAATGGATCAACAGATGGATCCTGCGGATATTTTGAGCAGTGGATTCGTAAGCACCTGCTCGATAACCCTCATCGGTGCCTCTTAATTGTTAAACCAAGCAAGGAACATAACCAACAATTGGAAGAGGCTATCAACCAGCGACTTGCAGCAGTTAAAGAATCGTTGGGGAAAGAAGGAGTTGCTCCACTTCAAGCCAGTACACATCGGTTCGAGGATTTCGAAGCACTGCAGGATACTCCAGAGGCTAAAGCGACAATACCTGTGCTTACCAAAGAAGATTTGCCTGAAACCATTCGAAGCCTCCCTCAACAGCTTGAGAGTATCGCTGGCGTTCCAGTGTATCTTCAGGATATGCCCTCACATGGCATTGTATATACCGATGGAATGTTCTCTGTGGACGATTTGAGCGATGACGAACATCTGTTACTTCCGCTCTATACACGATTGCTCCATATGACGGGAGTTTCCGGAGTTCCTTACCATGAAATGGCAGTTCGAATTCGGCAGAATATGGGGGGGCTCTATTTTTTCCTGGAAAATTCATCGATTCTGCATGGCCATAATGCATCCCGTTCTCATCTTGTTTTTCGCATGAAATGTTTAGAGAGAGACCACGAACATGCTCTTGAGATTCTTTCTGATATTCTCAGGCATGCTGAAGTCGCAGATACTGAGCGGATTGAAGCTGTGATACATGATTTAATAAGTGATTTTGAATCGAATGTACCAAGTTCAGGACAGCTGTATGCTTCACAACGAGCTTCTGCTCATTTTTCTTCCGTCCTTCGTCAGAATGAGTTATGGAATGGAATAGATCAATGGCTCTACCTTGCACAGCTTGACATCAAACAACCCCAAACCATCTCAAAAATCGGCGAAGCCCTAATCTCGTTGCAGAAGAAGCTTGTCGATCGTGATCGGTTGAGTCTTCATGTATGTACCGATGCTGAGCTTCTTAGTACGATGGAATCTCGTGTGAATGTGTTCGCTGAGAGCTTCACTCCTTCAACGGGAATCTTTAGAAGTGAAATAGAACAAGAGGCTCCCCCAGATGGTGACAAAGCCTCCTCATTCATGGAGGTATACACAATTCCCTCCTCGGTGAGTTACAGTGCCCTTGTGTGCAGAGCTGCTGAAGCAGTTTCTTCACTCCAAGTTCACCAGTCAATTCTTACCCATATTCTTACAACAAATCATCTTTGGGAACAGGTTCGCGGTATAGGGGGTGCATATGGAGTGAGTGCACATATCGATATGCTCGAAAGTCTCTGCATCTTCAGTAGTTATCGTGACCCTCGAATTGAAGGAACTCTTGGTGATTTCATCAATGTGCTGGACGATGTTATCGATAATGGAATATCACAGGAACTGGTGGATGCAGCAATTGTCTCTATAATCAGTAGAGAGTTAAAACCACTCTACCCGAAGAATGCTTCGATTATTGCTTTCCGTAGAGCGTTGTATGGAATTACAGACTCATTCCGTGCTGAGCGAAGAGCCTGGACACTTGAGGCAACGGTCGATGATATTCGCGAAGCTGCACGAGCACTACGACAATCTGCAATGGATTATTCCGCTGTCGCAGTTGTTTCGGGCCAGGAGCTATTTATAAGGGAATCCTCTGTGAGTGAACGCCTTAAAGTGGAGCCTATTAAACTTCCGGTGTAGATGAACCTTGCTGAGGCACTACTTCACCCCATACTTTGGCAAGATGGTTTAATCCGTGAGGGTCTTTCATTTTCAGTACCATACATCTTCTGATGCTTACATTACCCCGAGCGATATCTTCAGCGAGAGCCCTACAGGTAGGGCTGCCGCATAATCCACAATCAATACCCGGCAATACAGCGGTGATTTGTCGAACCTTTTCCATCTTCTTCAGTGCTAGCGTCATGTCCTGATCAAGTTGAAGTGAATGCTTTGCAACAATTCTATCCACCTTCAGATTATGGATGAGCGAATCACTCACCGAGAGAATGGCACGTTTTGCTGCATCATCAAGCTCTTGAGGAAGTGTATGTGCATGATGCTTTATTCTCTCTGTTGCAAGGAATCTGTTGCGGGGAGTCAATACACCACCAGTACAGCCGGTATCACAAGCACGAAGTTCTAGGAAGTCGAGGTTCTGGTGACGCTCATCTTCAACAATTTCTAAAAATTCAATCACATTATGGATTTCATCTATGGAGAGAGTTCGACCTTGCATACTGCCACTCTCTCCTTTGGTTAGACTCCAGAGGAATGCACCGTGCGTAATCGTTGGCTGCTCCCATTTCCGAGGAGTTCCCATGGGTCGATTTGGACGTTGAGCGAGATATGATTGTATAAGATTGAATAATGAATCGAGGTTGAGTCCCCCCTGAATCAGGCCTTCAGTAGCCGATCCCGGAGTCTTGATCTGTGCATACTTTGCAGCACAAGGAGTAATGTAGAACACCCCGATGCTTTGAGAATCAATTCCAGATTTTTCCAGCATTGTCCGAGCGTACAAAGCGGAAATCTGAGCTGGGGTTCGCATCAGGTTTACATTGGCTAATAACGTTGGGTATCGAAGCTGGATAAGGCGAACCACTGCTGGGCAGTAGGAAGAGACCACTGGATGAGCATCGGCATAGACACTAATCCTGTTTCCCAGAGTGCGTAGGATATCGACTCCGAATTCAGCATAGTAGATGTGGGTGAATCCGATATAATGCAGAGCATCAATCATATCATCTTCAGAGACGGTGTCATCGAACTGGCCGATCATGAGTGATGGTACAATAGCAACCCGATGCTGGTATTCAAAAATCTGATTAAGATCACTTTGTTCAATAACTATTGCGTCGTGGGGGCAGGCATCCATACATTGACCGCAATCAACACATCGTTCAGGGTCGACCTGAGCTTTTCCGCCAGTAATGCGAATTGCCTCGGTGGGACATCGCTTCATGCAGTGAGTACACCCTTTGCAGAGTTCTTTACTGACTGTGAGTGTGTGGTGAAAAGGTTGATCATGCATGATGAGCCCCTTCTACCAGCGAGAAATGCATGTAAATGTTTGTGGGTTGGTTTGCCCCGGTATCAATGGTAAGGGTATCTGCATTCTTTCGGATATTTGAGAGTCCCATACCTGCTCCAAATCCCATCTCTCGAACCTCGGGAGTTGCAGTTGAATACCCTTCGGTCATAGCAAGGTCCAGATTTGGAATACCGGGACCGGTATCGGCAACAACAACATCAACAGTCTCTGGGTCTATTTCACAGCTGATGGTTCCGCCGTATGAGTGTGCCACGACGTTTACTTCAGCTTCATAGAGAGCAACGATAATCCGCTTTACATCCTGCGGTGCAATTCCCAGTTGTTTCATAAGGCTTTTAACTGTACTGGAAACATTTCCTGCATTAGAGAAATCGCCGGCTTTTACTTCGTAGGAGACATGCATACGGAGCCTCCTTAGTAGACCGGTTTTAAACCATGCGAGAAGAGAAGACCACTTGCACGAAACATGGAATATGGTGTGGTGATAATGGTAATATTATGTTCTTTTGCAAGGTCAACCATCGTCTTTGTGGGTTTTTTATTACGCACAAAAAGAATCTGAAGAATGTCGGACATCTCAGCGGTACGAATAGCCTGATTATTCGACAGCCCGGTAATAAGGAGAATATCATCCTCAAGCAGGGTAAGCACATCACTCATAAGATCTGATGCAAAACCGAGCTGGACAACTCTCGTTAACGATTCTTCTCCGCATAAGACGGTTCCGTCCACTACTTCGACCACTTCCTGTAACGTCATATGTGCTCCTTGGCAAAAAGTATATCATGCTATAGCACGAATGTGTCAAACTACATCAATTTCTCCATAGTAAATTACTTGTGGCAGGTTTTTCTGTTTCCCGATATACTGTAGCATGACGTTCATGTTGTGAGGAGGGTTTTGTGAAGTACGTTGGAGCGTTGGATCAAGGAACTACAAGCACAAGATTTATTTTATTCGATAAATCGGGAACTCCGATAGCTTCCCATCAAATTGAACATACGCAGATATTTCCTCAACCAGGATGGGTCGAACATGATCCTGATGAGATTTGGCACAATAGTGCTGACGTCATTGAACAGACGATGAAGAAAGTGAGAGCTTCTGCTAAAGATATCGTGGGTATCGGCATTACGAATCAACGAGAAACAATCGTTGCATGGGAGCCGGAGACTGGTCGTATTCGGCATCATGCAATTGTATGGCAGGATTTGCGCGGATCGGAGCTCATTGAACAGCTGAAGCGGCAAGTGGATGTTAAAAAGCTGCAAAAAAAATCTGGACTCATTCCCAGTCCCTACTTTTCAGCTTCGAAAATTTCATGGATGCTCAATCATGTGGACGGTTTACGACAAGACGCTGAGAGCGGAACAGTAGTCTTTGGGACTATGGACAGCTTTCTTGTGTGGAACCTTACCGGGGGAGCGGGTAAAGGGGTAGTTGTTACCGACGTTACCAATGCTTCGCGGTATCTCCTTATGGATATTGTCTCACTTGAGTGGGATGATTGGATGCTGGAACTTTTCAATATTCCACGGGCAAGTCTTCCACGAATTGTAAACTCGTTTGGTGAGGTGTATGGAACTACCGCAACTCAGGGACCACTCCATGGGGAAGTTCCCGTTTGTGGTATTTTAGGTGATCAACAGGCGGCTCTCTTTGGGCAAGCATGCTTTTTCTCCGGCCAAGGGAAAAATACCTATGGTACCGGATGTTTTATGTTGGTGAATACTGGAGAGACTCCCACAGTGAGCAGTCGTGGATTATTAACGACAGTCGCGTATCGTGAGGCTGGTAAACCTGCACAGTATGCACTTGAAGGTTCCATTGCTGTTGCCGGTTCCCTTGTACAGTGGGTACGTGATAACCTAAAGATTGTGAAGAGTGCTCCTGAGGTAGATACTCTTGCAGAGTCGGTTCCCGACTGTGGCGGGGTATATATAGTACCAGCCTTTAGCGGATTGTTTGCTCCTTATTGGAGGAGTGATGCTCGAGGAGTTATTGCGGGTCTTACCGGGTATGCAACAGCTGCACACATCTGCAGAGCAGCACTTGAATCGACAGCATTTCAGACGAAGGACATTTTCGATGCGATGGAAGCCGATTCACATGTGACCATGGAACTTCTTAAAGTCGATGGGGGGCTTACCAACAGCCGACCCCTTATGGAATTTCAGGCCGATCTGCTCGGAATTCCAGTCATTCGTCCTCAGGTGGTTGAGACTACGGCTCTTGGTGCAGCGTATGCAGCAGGTCTATCGAGTAAATTCTGGAAATCATTTGAGGAACTTGCTGCTCATTGGAAGGAGAAGTCCCGCTGGGTCCCTGCGATGGAGGAATCGGTGAGACACGAAAAAATTTCATTCTGGAATAAAGCGGTACAACGGACACTCGACTGGGTTCCCGAAGATGAAGTATAGAGGATGCAGCAGTATCATGTGTAAGAGGGGTTCATGTTTGTAACAGTAGTGAATACAATTTGGAGTATACTCTCACCTATCATCCAGATAGGAACATTGGCCTATGTATTCTATAGGTTCCATAAAGCCGTAGCGCAGACGAAAGCACAGCAGATTGCAAGAATTGTGGTGGTGCTCATTGCAGTATATAGTGTATCCAGGCTTCTCCATCTGGATACATTTCTTTGGTTGTATCGATATATAACCATACCCGTTGTTATTTTCATCTGTGTGGTATACCAACCTGAGCTGCGAAGAGCCTTTACACAACTGTTCAGCGGACGAAGTAAACTGTTCAGAATGGGTTCGCAGACAACAGCAGAGCAGATTGATGTTATTCTGAATGCCTGTAATGTGCTGGTTTCGAAGAATCGTGGTGCTCTTATTGTATTTACCCGTCATCTTGGTATTAAGGGTGTTCTCGATTCAGGGACACGTATTAATGCAGATCTCTCTTCTGCTCTTATTCTTACCGTATTTGATCATGACACCCCCCTTCACGATGGTGCAATGGTAATTCAGGGTGGGAAAATAATTGCTGCTGGATGTTATTTGCCGCTGAGCGAACAGACCGATATAAAAAAGAGCTTTGGAACACGACATAGAGCTGCTCTCGGTCTTGCTGAGGAATCTGATGCGATTGTGTTGATTGTATCGGAGGAGACTGGTGCAATGAGTCTCACCTACAATGCAAATCTCTACTATGACCTGGATCCGCCAACGGTGAAAAGAATGCTCTTGGCACTATTCAGTTATCACGATATAACTCCACAGGATATGACGGAGGCACCTACCGATGAAACTGAATAATCTGTGGAGAACGATACTTGAAGACTGGCCAATCAAAGTCATCTCGCTCCTTTTGGCAACGAGCCTTTATCTTGTAATAAATTACGCAACACTCGACAATCGGAGAGTGGAAATTCCATTACAGGTGAAGATTCCTGTTGGGTATGAAGCAACGAGCACAATTCCCGATTCGGTAATGCTTCATATTAAAGCAGAGGAACGTTTCATTGGAATGATCAACTCTTCTGCAATTACTGCGGTTGCAGATTTTTCTACCATTACTTCTGAGGGAGTCGCCACAGTTCCCATTCTCATACACGCAGAGGCCTCATTTATAGACATTCAGGTGTCACTCTCCACAGACCCGGAAACCATAAAGGTCTTCTTCAGAAAGACTGAACGGTTGCAGGAGGATTCGGAGAACCAGATATCAGGTGGTATAGATTTGTGATGAACATACACATGAGAGGTATTGGAGTAGACGCTGTAGCGATAGAGCGAATGGATATACAGCGGATGGGTATGCATGTGGTAACTCGACTATTTCATCCCGATGAAGTTGCAGAGGTTCT
>CAZTUL010000001.1:46739-71601 GCA_964616275.1 uncultured Spirochaetaceae bacterium
TCTGATTGGAGAAGACCGACAGAATTTCCCATCATAGAGGGACATCGACGCATACGATTGTTAATCAGTTACGATGGAGTTCACTATTCGGGGTGGCAGCGGCAAAAATCGGCACGGAGTGTTCAAGAGGAAATTGAACGTGCCTTCTATGCTGTAATCAAGGAACATGTTCGCGTACAAGGTTCTGGTAGAACAGATGCCAAAGTACATGCTCGGGGCCAGGTAGCCCATGTTGACATTAAGAATCAGAGTGTACCAGCACAAAAATTCTCGCTTGCACTTAATACAAACCTCCCTCAGGATGTGAGAATCATTGAAAGCAGTGAAGAGAGCGAGCACTTTCATGCTCGTTTTACTTCAATTTGTCGCGAGTATCGCTATTATATAAAGGAGTTCTCATCGATTACTCCATTTGATCGAAATCGAGTTTGTCGCATAAAGAAATTTCCTCCCATCGATCTACTTAATTCGTATGCGGCATGTCTTGTTGGAACACACGATTTTTCAACATTCGGAGCCGCTGCAGATCAAAGTGAATCAAAAGTCCGAGACCTGTACACCAGTCATTTTAGTTTTGAGCCCTCGCAGTGGGGTGGAGATTTTCTGGTATATACGGTCAGCGGGAATGCTTTCCTCATGCATCAGGTTCGCTCGATGGTAGGAACTATGTTACAATTGGGAGAGACTCAGGAACCATCGGAGGAATTTATGCGTCGGTTGAATGCGAAAGATCGCACACAAGCTGGGAGAACAGCTCCACCGGATGGATTATTTCTCTATAGGATTGATTATGACCCATCGTGACAGAGATGCTGAACGGCGTAGTGCGGCATATGTATTAGAGAAGACATGGAACCTCTTTGATGAAGTTGAACAGTATGTACAGGGTGCAGACACTGTTGAGCAGACTGAGAGACCGGACTTTGCGCAACGAGCCAAAGATCTTATCCCAGACTCGCAGAGAGAAACGGAGATTCTCCTCGAACGTTCTACACTCTCTCAGGTAAGTGAACTTGTGCAGACCTGTACCCGATGTCCTCTCGGAAGTACACGAACGTGTGCGGTTCCCGGTGAGGGAGTAACTAATGCTCGGCTCATGATAGTGGGTGAGGGGCCAGGAGCTGAGGAGGATGCCTCTGGAAGACCGTTTGTAGGTCGTGCCGGTGTATATCTTGATTCTTGGTTGAAAGCAATTAATCTGTCACGAGAAACAAACACCTATATCGCTAACATTGTAAAATGCAGACCGCCAAGTAACCGAAATCCGTTACCAGAGGAGATACAATCGTGTCTTCCGTATCTTAAAAGACAGATAGCGTTGGTTAAACCGGATGCAATTCTCTGTGTTGGAAAAGTTGCTGCCCATGCGTTACTGGATCGAAGTGATGCACTTCGAGCGATGCGGTCTACCGTTCACCGATTTCAAGGTATTCCTGTACTGGTTACTTATCACCCGGCAGCTGTTTTACGGAATATGGAGCTCAGAGCATCGGTTTGGGAAGATTTACAGCGGGTAGCACAACTAATAGATATGCCAGTCCACACTACAAGGAGATAGGGAATGTACGCCCAGGTTGTATGTAACAACCCCTTAGAGCAGCGGTTCGTATACCAGATTCCCGAAAACCTGACTTGTGCGGTTGGAATGCGAGTAATTGTCCCCTTTGGCAATAGAGAAATAACAGCGTACGTGGTCGCTGTTGACGATACCGTTGGCGAAACTTCATTCACTATAAAAGAGATTAAACGAGTCATAGACTCTGAAGCTCTCTATGGAGAGCAAGAGATTGAGCTTGCTCAATGGATGTCACGTTTCTATGTATGCAGTGAAGGGGAAGCTCTAGCAAGTATGATACCTAGTGGTAGACGCGATGTGGAACCACCTTCCATGCCGGT
Source organism: uncultured Spirochaetaceae bacterium (assembly GCA_964616275.1). GTDB lineage: Bacteria > Spirochaetota > Spirochaetia > Sphaerochaetales > Sphaerochaetaceae > CAYZJV01. Next base: position 48,636 of record CAZTUL010000001.1, read on the forward strand.
AGATGAGGATTCTCTATTGGTTTCAACTCACCAGCTTTCAGAAGATCAGCAGGAGGCAATTACAGGGATACTTTCCAGTGAAAAGCCTGTTCACTACCTCTATGGAGTTACCGGCTCGGGTAAGAGTGAAGTGTTTCTTAGAGTTGCTGAGGAGATTATTCGTACAGGCAGGCAGGTAATCTATCTTGTACCCGAGATTACCCTGACTCATCAATTGGCACAGCAGGTTTCACAGCGATTTGAGAATCGTGTCGCAATACTCCATTCTGGAATAACTCCCTCCCAGCGGCTTACCGCATGGCGTAGGATGAAGCGTGGAGAGGTTCAGATGGCAATTGGTGCTAGAAGTGCTGTTTTCGCTCCATTTGAAAAACTGGGACTTATAATCATTGATGAAGAACATGAAAATTCCTATAAGGCAGGTAATGTACCACGGTATCATGCCCGACAGGTTGCCCAGAAGCGGATAGCACAGCACGAGGCACTTCTTATTATGGGAAGTGCAACACCCTCATTAGAGGCCTGGCATATGATGGAAGAGGGGTATGTAGTTCGTCACCGATTAGATAATCGAGTAGCAGGTGGAGTTCCTCCAAAAGTGGCTGTAGTAAATATGCTTGCTGAGAAACGATTGCTTTCGCGAGTGCTGATAGACGAAATGCAGAAAACGCTTGCGAAAAAGCGGCAGATAATCCTCTTTCTCAATAGGAGAGGGTATGCTCACTTTTTCCATTGTAATTCATGTGGTTATGAGATGAGTTGTCCCCATTGCAGTGTCTCTCTTACCTATCACAAAAAAGAGGAGCGGATGGTATGTCACTATTGTGGGTATTCACGTGCACCAATTTCGGTGTGCCCGTCTTGTAATTCGGTTGATGTCGGTTACGGCACCTTCGGCACTGAAATGGTAGAGAAAGAGGTGCGTGCGCGGTTCCCCGATGCTGTATTATCTCGGCTCGATACCGATACCATAAAGGATAAATCAACTATCGGAACCATGCTTTCTGCTTTTAAGGCGGGTGAAATCGATATTCTCTTAGGCACGCAGATGGTCGCTAAAGGATTAAATTTCCCTCTCGTCGATCTTGTCGGCATTGTTCTTGCCGATAGTGCTCTCAATTTGCCCGATTTTCGTGCACAGGAGAGAACTTTCTCGCTCATTGTGCAAGTGAGTGGAAGAGCCGGGCGGTATAATTCAGCAGGAAAAGTCGTGGTACAGACCTATCATCCTGAGAACAATGCAATCCGACTTGCATCGATCAATGCTCTGGAGGAATTTTATGCACAGGAGCTTGATGTGCGACGAGAAACAGCCTTTCCTCCCCATACTCGGCTGGTAAACTTTGTGATTCGGGGGCGAAATAAAGAGCGAGTCTCTCGAGAGATGGAGTCCGTTCGAAGCCTCGTTGATCATCTGCTGAAGACTATGGAGCAGTCTGTTCTTCTCTCAGAGATTCCAAATATTCTTGGAGTAGCTCCTTGTCCATTGGAAAAGATTGCAGGTAATTGGAGACACCATTTGGTATTACGTGGGAATTCAGCTTTCCGTGTGGTGCAGATAGCTCAAGCAGTACGGCAACAGTATACAGCTCCGTCAGGTATCTATCTGGAAATTGACATAGATCCATTGCAGATGCTCTAAACATTGACGGTTACTGATGTTTACCGGTATTATGAAACCATGTTAGACGTCTATACATTAGGTGAAGAAGTATTACGAGAAAAAGCGGAACGCGTAACCGTTTTCGATAACGCACTAGCCCTGCTGGTCGATGCTATGTTTGAAACCATGACTGAATCGGATGGTATTGGATTAGCAGCTCCTCAGGTTGGTGTCCCGAGCCGGCTCTTTGTTGTAGATACAAGACGCCCAGGCGAGCGGAAAGTGTTTATTAACCCCGAGATAATTGAAACAAGCCAAGAGCAGGGAATGTACGAAGAGGGGTGTCTGAGCATTCCTGGCATGTATTATGATATTGTTCGACCATTAGCCGTTACTGTTCAGGCTCAAGACCTTGATGGGAAAGCATTTATTACACGGGCTGATGGGTTGCTGGCTCGAGTGATTCAGCATGAAAACGATCATCTCAACGGGGTGCTTTTCATAGACCGTATGGACGAAGAGGCGCGGCAGAAACTGGTAGAAGCATACGAAAAACGGCAGAAGAGACAGAAGCACCAAAAACTTCGAAACACTCGTGTGTAAAACGGAGGTTGCCATGAATAGTGCTCAGTTACGGATTCTATTTGCCGGTAACCCTTCTATCGCCGTTCCAGCACTTGTTGAGCTGGCGAAACATGCTGCCATTGTTGGTGTGCTTACCAATCCGGACAGACCGGTAGGGAGGGGTCGGCATCTTGAACCGCCACCAGTAAAAGCTGCTGCCGAACAATTGGGACTGCCGGTTCTCCAATATGACCGGTTAGGGCGTGATGCCCGAGAAAGAGCTTCAGAGTTACAACCTAACTTTTTGGTCTCTTTTGCCTGTGGTCATTATTTCGGACCAAAATTTTTGTCGCTATTCTCTCAGGGAGCCATAAATATTCACCCCTCATTACTTCCGAAATATCGCGGAAGTGCTCCACTTCAGTTCGCCATTATTCATGGTGAAAAAATTACTGGAATCAGCATACAGAGGATTGTTGAGACCATTGATAGTGGAGATGTCTTAGCTGCTGAAGCTATTGAGCTTGAAGGAACGGAAACTACCGAACAACTTGAAGCAATAGTGGCTCCAAAGGCGGCATCTCTCATTGTTCGTACCATCACACAGCTAAGTTCCGGCTCATTAGTTGAGCAGCATCAGAATGAACAGGATGCAACATACACGCGACTACTGACAAAATCTGATGGTACGATTGACTGGAGTGAGCGTGTACAGGATATTCATGGTAAAGTTCGTGCATTCCTTCCCTGGCCGAAAGCGAGTACCTCCTTTCACGGTAAGTTGCTGCACATAACAGGAGTATATGGTTCAGTATTTTCTGTTCCTCACGAACCATTGGAAGAGAACGCAGCTCCAGGGACCGTGATTAAGGTAGTAAAAAAACGGGGATTGGCTGTTGCCTGTGGCGATGGGATTCTCTACGTCACCCGCGTGCAGCTTGCTCAGAAAAAAGAGATGGATTGTTTCTCTTTTGTGAATGGGAATCCTGAAATTGTAGGTTCCGTTCTGGGTAGCGAAAATGAAGAGTAGGGTATATTCACGGCATTTTCTCACTTTCATAATCATATTTTCTGTAATGGTTTCTTCTCCTGTTTGGGCGGATACAGAGCCCCAAACCCTTATCGTTGGCAATGAAGTTGTTTCTGTTGCGACCTATGTCAGGCAATCTCAGAATCTTACTAGTACACCGAAAGTTGCTCTGGTTCTCTCTGGAGGTGGAGCGAGAGGTTTTGCACACATTCCAATAATTGAGGCAATTGAAATGCATGGTATTCCTGTTGATATGGTTCTGGGAACAAGCATGGGGAGCCTTGTTGGAGGATTGTATGCTGCCGGGTATAGTCCTGGCGACATGAGAAGGCTTATTGCCTCATATGATATGGTAGAACTTTTTGCCATTTCTGCTATGCCGCCTATTCGGAGTGTTCCGCTTGCTCTACGAAGAGATCGTGACAATCTCTTCACTATCGGGTTTGATACTGGTGGGATAGGAAATACATCGGGAATCATAGGCGATCAGAGAATACTCCACATGCTCAACAATTCTTTATCGCGTGTCTCCGGAATAGATGATTTTGATGATCTGGCTATCCCTTTTCGGTGTATTGGTACCAATCTGGCTACCGGGGAGCGAATTATTTTTTCCGAAGGTTCTCTGGTGACAGCGATTCGTTCGAGTATCTCCATCCCTCTTGTGTTCACCCCGTATCCAGTTGAAGATTCGTTGGTAGTTGATGGTGGTCTGGTAGATAATATGCCGGTTGCCCTTGCTCGAGAGATGGGTGCCGATATCGTCATAGCTGTTGATGTGAATGCTGTTGACTATAGGGTATCTAACGAAGAACTGGAATCTCTTAGTGCAATTCTTGATCAATTGGTTGTCATTCTAACGAAAAATACAGTAATAGAGCAAAGTACAGATGCTGATATACTCATTGAGCCGAAGTTGGAGGAGCATAGCATACTGGATTTTCTGGAAGTGGATGAGATCATTGCAGTAGGAAAAGAAAGTGCTGCAGCACATGATCAAGAGTTTACTGCTATTGCTGAACTCATTGGAGCTACCCGTACGTTGGAACCACAGGATCCCAATCGATTTGGTTCATATTTTATACTCCCAGACATTTCCATAAAGTCGGTGTCTCATCGGCAAGTGGGATTTTCACAAGAAGGCGTAGAACCTCTTGACTTGGATCTGTTCTCGCAATTTGTGGGATACCCATTGGATTCGCTTAGAAAAAACCAACTGCGACTACTTTTTGAGGATTTGAGAAACACCGGTTCTTATGCGACGGTTACCTACGATGTTAATCAAGTAGAGACAGATGCACGAGGGACGATTCTTGGAAACATGGAGATTCAAACGAGACAGTTTAATCCAAAATTATCAATCTTATCTGCTGGAATCTTTGGAGCCATCTCACTCACATATGACTCGACTGAAGGCGTTAATCTCTATTTTACACCCGATTTCTCAGTACGATACACTCGTTACGAATTGTTCGATTCTCCAACAACGCTCATAGTGAAACTCTCAAACGATGACGCTTTGAATTCTGAAATCCAGTTACAGAGCGAACTTTTGTCTTCTTTGGAGTTTGGTGTCTCTGCAGGGTATGTAACAGGGGGGATTCATCCTCTGAACCTTAGGCACGCAAAACGGGAATTCGACGTTCGTGATAGGATGATCACCTCAGAACTGTTTTTCCACTATCGTCAGAATATACATAGTCTTGTAAAGCTTGCTGCCGATTTTGATTATATCTGGTATGGAGAAACCTCTGTTGGTCGGGAAACTTTTATTCCATCTATGCGAATTGAGGGGGTCTACACAACAATCCCTTTCCGATTTTTTCCATCGAAGGGATTCCGGTTCGATTATTCGGCAGTAGCTGAGCTCTCTGAACCATTCGGATATCGCATGGAGACGCGGCTGCAGAAAGTGATATCATTAGGAAAACGGGATGTTCTCTGGTTTGACCTGCACGCAGGGACGTCTCATATTTCCAATCCGAGAAAACTATCCTATTTTGACTATGGCGGATCTCGGGGTGTTCCCTCGTATCCAGCCCATTCGCTCGTTGATGATATGGTGTTAGGTCGTGTGAAACATCTCCATTGGGTTTCCAATTCAACTCCAGAAATTGTACTTCAAACCATGATTACTGCCTCATCTAAAGGATTATCAGTGTACGATATGCTCGGTGATACTACACCCTACGAGCTCAATACAGGAACTCCCTTCTCATCTCTCTCTGGTATTGAGCTCTCCGGTTCCTTTGCCATCGGACTGGCTTTTGAGAATTTGGATGTGATTGCTGGTATTGCATTAGATAATAATCTGCATGCAGCTCTATTTATCGAGGTCCTCTAATGGAGCATCTATGGCGAGACTATACATCATATCTTGAGCAGCGGTATGGTAGACGTGTGTACAGGATTGGGATTGATGGAGGATTTTCCTGCCCTAATCGAACACAAAATCGAACTGGAGGATGTATCTATTGCGATGCTAAGGGTTCCTCCGCTGTGTACCAAAGAAACGATGAACGGGCATTTACTCGGCAAAGTGCCTTTGTTGAAGGTATAGACGAGTTATGTCATAAAGCCCCTCCTAAGACCCTTGAAGCGAGAAAAACCTCAATTGGCACTCAGATTGAACGAGGTTCCCGATTTATTGATTCGCGGTATCCTCATGCAGACAAGAGTATCTATTTTCAAGCTTTCACCAGCACCTTCGATTCAACTGAGACCCTTCGTGAACTCTATGATTATGCACTGAACACTGGTACTTATACTGAATTCATTGTAAGTACGCGTCCCGATTGTGTGTCGGATGAAGTTATACAGCTGCTTGCATCATATCGAGACAAGGTTAAGACCGTATGTGTAGAACTGGGCTTACAAAGTGGGAATGACGCTACTCTCAATTGGATTGGAAGAGGGCATACCGTAGCAGATTTCCGCTCTGCAACCAATCGTCTGCATGAAGCACACATGGAAGTAAGTGCTCATATCATTCTTGGGTTCCCATATGAAGGTGATGCTGAAATTGATAGAACGGCAGAGGTAATCACCCAGACGCACCCCGAAGCAATTAAGATTCACAACCTGCATGTAGTGGCGGGAACACGCCTGTATGAACTATTTCAGAGAGAACCTTTTTCCGTATCCACAAGAGAAGAACACGTACGCCAGACCATACGATTATTGCGACATATTCCTTCAGATATTGTCATTCAACGGTTCATAAGCGATACGCCATCGCATAGGTTGGCAGCCCCGCGTGATTTTGGAGATAAGAACCAGTTTCTCTCAGCGTTGCGTAATGAGATGATTCGATTGGGTGCTGTTCAGGGAGATAGTCTATGAGCACACCGCTTATAAAGGTTATTCATGTGTTTGGCAGCATCACATCTCCACTTATTTTTATCACAATTGTAACTTTCTCATTCATCTCTTCAAGTACGGCAGCATCAAGTAGCTGGTTGCTCATATTTGGTGATAAAGGAGCTCATACCGTATCTTATATGGCTTTGGGATTTTGTCTGTTCTGTACAATGATTAAACCTGTAGAACAGTATTCTCTGATGCATATCGTGAAGAAGAATTTTATGAGGATCGTGGTATTATGGGTTCTCATTATATTGTTCGGTTCGATTATTGAGTTTCTCCAGCCACGATTCGGCAGGGGTTTTGAGGTTCTCGATATTGTTGCAGATGCAGTGGGTAGTATCGTAGGAATATTTTTCAGTATCCTTGTGACTAGCATCATCAATCGTTTTCTTGTGGGGAAGGAAAGTAATTCATGAATAGTACACATAATCTGTTAGTTGAAAAAATCCGTGATGCACTTATGCATGCGGCAACACATCTTGAACCAGAGTTGGAAGATCGTATAGCCACCATGGAGTTGGAGACAAGGAGGCTGTTACAGCAGATTCCCCTGTCTGATGAACGTTACGCAGCATACGAGACTTCGTGTGAAGTGTTATCCATGATTCGTGAGAATTTGCAGATTGCCCATGAAACACATCTGCCTATGTGCCAGGATACAGGAATGGTTGTAGCTTTTGTAGATTATGGACCAAAAACACCTTGTTCGCTTCATGAGTTGGAGTCTGCTTTATACGAAGGGATAACACAGGCGGTGAAAGATGGAAGTTTTCGTAATTCGGTAGTGCAGAATCCACTCTTTGAACGAAAAAATACAGGAACGAATCTTCCTCCCGTAATTCATTGGAATCCAAGGAAAGAGGAGGGTACAACAATCCACTTACTCCTTAAGGGGTTTGGAAGTGAAAATTGTTCTTCTCTTACCATGCTCAACCCAACTGCACTGTCTTCAGATGTAGTTAATACAGTAGTTGCCCGGGTTGCCGAAGCTGGGGGTAAACCTTGCCCTCCAATTGTGGTAGGGGTCGGACTTGGCGGTACTGCAGAGCGAGCGGGTCAACTCGCTAAACGGGCATTATGTAGGCCGGTTGGTACTTCTCATCCAGAGAATCGATATGCAGCATTAGAGCGAGATATTGAAGCGGGAATTCAGACACTGAATATTGGTCCTGGAGGTTTTGGAGGTCCGTTAACAGCACTAGGGGTGGCAATTGAATACGAACCTACACACATCGCGGGACTTCCTGTTGCAGTAGCTATAAGCTGCTGGGCTGACAGAAAAGCCCGAATTGACATTGGAGGTGGAGAGTATGCGTGAATTAAAACTCCCTCTCTCTTGTGAAGATGCAATGTCTCTACAGGCTTACGAGCGGGTTCTTCTCAATGGCTCCATACTGGTCGGAAGAGATCAGGTGCACAAACGCTTTGCTGAACTCATTTCATCCGGTTCACCATTACCGATTTCATTAACTGGAGAAACAATCTATTACATGGGTCCTGCTGCCACCCCTGCAGGTATGGTCATCGGTTCTTGTGGGCCGACCACTTCAGCAAGAATGGATCCATTCACACCACAATTATTTGACTTCGGACTTTTAGCGACTATAGGGAAAGGCCCTCGCAGTGCGGCAGTTGTGGATGCAATTACAAATCATCATGGAGTATATTTTGTCGCATTCGGCGGATGTGGAGCTCTCTACGCGAAAAGAATTGTCTCACAGACTATCGTGGCTTTTGAGGATTTAGGCCCTGAAGCACTGATGCGATTGGAGGTTGCTCAATTTCCTGTGGTTGTAGGAATAGATAGCAGGGGAAAATCTGTATTCAGGTAAGTTTTCTGTGGACGTTACACTACTTTGCGTATACCATTACTAGACGGGGTAGGGAATAAGGATGTTCATGGATGACGATTTGGGCACGAAGGCGATACTATAGGACTCTTTTACCACTCCTCTTAGTTACGTTATCTCTGCTTCTCGTTGTATTCGGGTGTTCTCAGAACAACGATGACGAAACTGAGTCTCTGCAGTCGGTAGCGGCGAATCAAATCTCAACTAACGGATCGGACGCTTCTGAACCTCAGTTAGATGAAACACCAGTTATAAAACCGGAAGTGAATGCCGATGCCGATTCACCGGGCCAAGAATCAATGGTAGAGTATCTTCCTCAGCCAGATACCTTAGAGAAGCGATTCAGCTACACATACGGATATATGCTCATGGCAACTGCAATGCGCGATGTTCAGGATATTGATCCCGTCTACTTTGCTCGTGGTGCATATGATGCAGGTTTGAAAATGGCTCCCCTCATTCCAGAAGGTTCCATGAATACTGTCTTGTACGAATATCAGGATAAGCTCATTAGGGAAGCTGCACGTAGATTAGAAGAGCTTGCGAAGAAGAATTTGGAAGATGCTGAGAGTTTTTTGGCTGTGAATGGGAAAAGAGAGGGAGTAATTACCACTCCTAGCGGACTTCAGTACGAAATAGTCGAAGATTCCGAAGGTGAACTGCCCACTGCAGAAGATACGGTTCAGGTACACTACCGACTCACGTATCTCGATGGGCGAGAGGGAGATGCCTCCATAAGAGGTATTCCTAGTACATTTGAACTCGAAGCTCTCATTCCAGGATTCCGGGAAGGACTCATGCTCATGCCGGTCGGATCAGTCTTTAAGTTCTATGTGCATCCGAGTCTTGGGTATGGAATCGAAGGTTCTACGAGGATTGAACCCAATACGCTTCTCATCTTCGATGTGGAGTTAGTTGAGATTTTGTAACAGCTCTACGAGCCCATGTAAATTTGTTATCTCGTAGGTTGCTGGAGTTGTTGGATCTGGGTTCATGCCAAATCGATTAATCCAGCAGGTATCTATGCCCGAGTTTAACCCGCCACGAATATCACTTGACGGACTATCACCAATAATAAGGGGACGTTCTGTGGGATTGCCCGATTGACGTGCAAGCTCAAGAGCTCTGGTGAAATAGTCGGGGTGTGGCTTTTGAATGCCAATTTCTTCGCTGATTACAATTGCATTGAAATAGTGTGCCGTGCGTGTAGCTGCGATTCTGCCGCGTTGCACTTGAGAGATTCCATTCGTTATGAGCGACATAGGAATATGTTGCTCCTGTAATATGTCGAGTACCGATAGTGCATCGGGATACAGATGGTACGACTGTGAGAGCATTTCCATATACCGTTCAGCAGTCTGAGCGGGGTTTCCCTCAACCTGATGGAGGGCAAAGAACCGTCTGAATCGTTCAACTTTTAATTCCTTCATAGTGATGTTGCCCTGCTCAAATTCAAGCCAGACCCCATTGTTGATACTACTATAAGAATGTATTAACTCCTCGTCTGTAGGAAAACCGAGTTCGGTAAAGACTCGCGTGAGTGCCCATTTCTCTGCCGCTTCAAAATCAAAAAGAGTCCCGTCTGCATCAAAGAACAAGTGGTCGTACATGGTAATTCCTTTACAACTAAGATGAAAAAGGTGATACTCTTACTATACAAAGAGCGATACGATTTTGCAACGTTTGCTCTCTCGATGGAGGAATCGTATGAAAATGAAAGGGAAATGGATTATTCAACTGATTATTGCCATACTTGTGGTGATTCTCGGCATATTCATATTGGTACGGCAAGATATGTTCAAGCAGGTGTTTATCATTGCGCTGGGACTTATAGCTATTGTGAATGGAATTATTTCCCTTGCAACGATGAACAGGTACTCATTTGGTCCATTCAATCGTATTACAACTCTCATAAAGGGTGTGCTGGGACTCATCATCGGTGTGCTGGCGGTTATTATGCCTCTTGCTACCGGAGAAGCCGTATGGACGGTTATCATCTATATTCTTGCAGCTCAAATGGTACTAGCCGCATGTGTAATGTTCTTTGACTCCTTTGCGGTAAAAGCGGCTGGATTTCCTACAAGAGGTCTGGTCACGGAAGGCCTTGTTTCTCTGGTCCTTGCAGTAGTGTTATTTCTCTTCCCTCGTGATGTAGCAAATTTATTGGTAACCATACTGGGTGTGACTATCATCATTGTAGGAATAACAGTTGGAATCCTTGCAGTCGTATTAAGAAAACGCGGAGCGACTACAATAGAAGCAGTCGATGTAGAAATAAGTGAGTCATGAACTATTGACACAACAGGGTACGTTCTATAGGCTCAAGCACATGAAGTATACCAGTGTCATGCATCATCATCACCATCTCTTTGACTGTTGATGGGATGTGTGTGCGCTAACACTATACAGTGAGCTCCGCATTTCGCGGAGTTTTTTTTATCCTCTGGCTCGTGAACTCGGGCAGCATGCCGGAGGAGGTGAAAAGGAGATTTATATGGAGAATCGACTGCGAATCGCGGTACAGAAAAGTGGAAGATTGAGTGAAAAGTCACTTCAGATTATTCGAGATTGCGGGATAAAATTTGGTTCTGATTCTCGGTTGTTGAAGGAAGAAGCCGATAATTTCCCAATAGAATTTCTCTACCTGCGAGATGATGATATCCCCCGGTATGTATACGATGGGGTTGCCGATATTGGTATTGTTGGACGTAACGAATTTGATGAGCAGGATCTTCCCCTCGAGGTAATCAGAGACCTCGGGTTTTCCAAGTGCCGTCTTTCGATTGCGGTACCGAATGAATTTGCATATACCGGTATCGCCTCACTGGCACAAAAAAGAATTGCTACGAGTTACCCAGGAATACTCTCAAAGAAATTGAAGGAATCTGGTGTTGATGCCCGAATTTATGAGATTTCCGGTTCTGTAGAAATTACTCCCTCGATAGGTGTCGCCGATGCGATTTGTGATCTGGTAAGTACTGGAGCAACTCTTGCAAGTAATGGGTTACGAGAAGTAGAGGCAATTTACTATTCAACCGCTATTATGATCGGTCATCCGGGATTGTCTGAAGAGAAGAGAACTATTCTGGATCGGCTCATGCTCCGGATTGATGCAGTAATGCGTGCCGATGATTATAAATATATTATGTTTAATCTCCCCAAAGAGCATCTTGATCAGGCTGCCGCGATTATCGGTGGTATGAAAAGTCCAACGGTTACTCCTCTCTTGGATGAATCGTGGTGTGCTGTACAAACTGTGGTGCGAGAAACACGGTTCTGGGACGTTCTTGAACAGTTGAAAGAATTAGGTGCACAAGGTATTTTGGTGACAGCCATTGAAAAGATGGCCGATTAGAGGAGAATGAGACATGGTCAAGCTTGAGCGGATAGTACAACCTGAATCGCAGAATATCGCACAGGTACTTTCACGTCCATCTCTGGATTCTCAATCGGTAAAGGAATCTGTTTCTCGAATTCTGGATACGGTACGGAGTTCAGGCGATTCTGCTCTTGTCTCGTACGCTAAAGAATTTGACCATGCTGAGATTCAACAGATAATGGTCCCCCGAGAAAAGTGGTGTGCTGCGGCACAGGAGATCTCTTCCGAGTTGAAATCTGCTATCAACCGGGCAAAACAGAATATTGAACTATTTCATGCATCACAGAAGTCTCATAACGCGGTAATTGAAGTTGAACCCGGTGTAACCTGTTGGCAAAAAAGTGTACCGTTGCGGCGGGTAGGGCTGTATGTTCCCGGGGGGAATGCACCACTGTTTTCAACTGTTCTCATGCTTGCTATTCCTGCATCAATTGCTGGGTGTGAGGAGATTATATTAGCCACTCCTCCAAAGGCGGATGGCAGTATTGACCCAGCCATTCTGTATGCTGCTTCAATCAGCGGGGTTACGGCAGTTATTGCATCGGGTGGTGCCCAGGCAATTGCTGCTCTTGCGTATGGAACCGAATCGGTTCCTGCAGTCGATAAAATTCTAGGTCCCGGCAATCGGTTTGTTACGGAAGCAAAGTTACAGGTTGCAGCACGCCAGTGTGCTATAGATATGCCGGCAGGACCATCTGAAGTTATGGTTGTAGTCGATGAAAGAGCTCAACCATCGTTTGTCGCGGCAGATTTATTAAGTCAGGCAGAACATGGTCCAGACAGCCAGTCAATACTTGTTGTATATGCAAAAGATACTACCGCTGGGCATACCTGCATTGATGAAGTGGAATCACATTTGTCACTACAGCTTGAACAATTGATGCACAAGGAGCATGCAACTGCTTCACTCGCTCACGCTAAAGCGGTGATAGTTACGAACATACCAGCTGCAGCTGATGTGATAAACACATATGCACCTGAGCACCTCATTCTCAATATTTCTGAGAATGATCAGCTGGAGCCGTTAGTGAGAAATGCCGGGTCAGTATTTCTTGGTGAATGGGCGTGTGAATCGTTGGGGGATTATGCTTCCGGAACAAATCATACCCTTCCGACAGCAGGATGGGCCCGTTCATACAGCGGAGTATCACTCGATTCGTATCTCAAACAAATTACCTTCCAACGGGTGAGTTCACAGGGATTACAATCGCTCGGTCCTGTGGTAGAAACGTTAGCTCAAGCAGAATCACTGGAGGCTCACGCACAAGCCGTTTCGGTCAGATTAAAAAAAATTAATGAGGGAAAGCTATGAATCACTACACAATTCAGGAACTGATGAGACCAAATATTGCCTCTTTGATTCCCTATTCTTCAGCAAGAAATGAATTTACCGGTGATGCCGCTATTTTTCTCGATGCGAACGAAAACTGGCGTGACTTTGTCGGTGGACGAGGTTTGAACCGGTATCCAGATCCGCAGCATATTAAGCTCAAGAGGAAAATATCGGAGGTACTAGGCCTTCCCCAAGATTCAATTGTATTAGGAAATGGGAGCGATGAAATGATTGATGTCCTGTTTCGTGTATTTTGCAACCCTGGGAAAGATAAAATTCTTCTGATGTCTCCCACCTATGGTGCCTACGAAGTGTTTGCGAATATTCATGGAGTGGGAATTTCTCACTGTCAGCTAAAGGATGATTTCTCTCTTGACTTACACCGAATGGATGCCGTATGTCACTTAGTGAACAATGGATCGGTAGAACACGGGATGCACAAGATGCTTTTTATCTGTTCGCCAAACAATCCTTCCGGAAATAGTTTTCCCTTGGAACAGATTGAGATGATTGCGAACAGATTCAAGGGAATTACCATTGTTGATGAGGCATATATCGATTTTTCTGAACACCCTTCAGCAGTAACACTACTCGATACCTGTCCGCGCCTCGTTGTGTTACGAACCTTGTCAAAGGCATGGGGACTTGCCAATGTGCGTGTGGGAATTGCTGTTGCAGACCCTTCAATAATTCAGACTATGCATAAGGTGAAGTATCCCTATAATCTAAGTGGTGTTGCACAACAGCTTGCCCAAGAGGCGTTAGAACATGCAGATGAGGTAGCAAGTGCGATTCATGAGATACGGGTTGAACGGGAACGGATGGCACAGGCTATACAAGAATTACCGTATGTTGACGTTGTATTTCCTAGTGATGCCAACTTCCTTCTTTCTCGCGTTACCGATCCCGATGCACTCTGTGCAAAGTTACGTGAACACGGTATTATCATTCGCAATCGTTCAACAGTACGAGGCTGTTTTGGCTGTGTGCGAATAACTGTAGGAAGTGCAACGGAAAATAATCAGTTGCTCAGCGTGATGCAATCATTGGAGTTCTAAGTATGCGAAACATACCTTCACAACGAAAAAAGCTCTATATTATAGTAGATGGTCCTATTCTCAATAAAAATCGGGAGACTACCCCGGGGTTTGCTTCACTGACCGCACATCTATTTCCCAGTTTATACCGGATTGCACAGTCGGGAAGATATGAAATACATCTCATCCAAAAAGAACCCTCAAAAGAAACTTTGTACCCGGTACAAAGTTTACTTTCACAGCAAGGGATTCCAATTGATGGTCTGCATATGATGGACGATCTTGCTAAACAATCACATGCAGAAGAGAAATCTGAAGGGTTTGTTGTTGCTCCAGAACCTGAGGCGATTGCGTCGTTGATTCATGCAGAATCTGTGATTTTTACCGACTGGCAACGTGTAGAGACTTTTCTTCTCGGTTCGAGAGAACAAGCCTTTCGATCTGCCGGTTTACAACGAAAAACCAAAGAGACAGATATATTCCTTTCATTGCTGCTCGATGGGACAGGGCTCGCAGAAATTTCAACCGGCCTGCCATTTTTCGATCATATGCTTGATCAGATTGCCCGGCATGCACGATTCGATATTCAGCTTACCTGTAGTGGAGATGTGCAAGTCGATGAGCACCATACCGTAGAAGATGTCGCTATTGTATTGGGACAGGCGGTAGCGAAAGCCCTAGGTGATAAGAGGGGAATTAATCGATATGGTTTTGAACTTCTTCCAATGGACGACTGTCTTGCTGAGGTTGCTCTCGATTTTTCCGGGCGATCGTGGTTTGTGTGGGACGTCTCTTTTTCCCGAGATACTGTAGGGACTTTTCCCACAGAACTGTTCTCTCATTTTTTTAAATCATTCAGTGATGAGGCAAAATGTAATTTGCATATGAAGGTGTCAGAGGGGAATGCTCATCATCAGGCGGAGGCTCTATTCAAGGCTTTTGCACGAGCTCTCCGTTCTGCGGTGTTTAGGTATCCGGGAAGTAATGATCTTCCCTCGACAAAAGGGGTGCTGTAGTATGGCGAATGTTGTCATTGTAAAATACAACGCAGGTAACATTCGTTCGGTCTATTGTGCGTTGCAACGGCTTGGGATAGATGCGACTGTGAGTGATAATCCACAGACCCTCAGAAATGCCGGGAGAATTATTTTCCCTGGTGTTGGCGAAGCCTCCTCTGCAATGGAGTATGTAAGAAAAACCCATTTAGATGAAATACTTACCTCTCTGAGTCAGCCCTTTCTTGGTGTGTGCCTTGGGATGCAGCTTATGTGTAAGGCGAGTGAAGAGAACGCTACTTCGTGTCTGGGCATGTTCGATACTACCGTTCAGAAATTTCATGATGAAGAGCATATAAAAATACCCCATATGGGGTGGAACACTATTGAATTTGGCAGCAATCAGCTTTTTAAGGCTATTGAACCTCGTGCATGGTTTTATTTTGTTCATTCGTACTATGTCCCTTCCGGTCCACAGACCATTGCTCAATGTACCTATGGGTCAACCACATTCAGTGCCGCTTTGGGGGAACACAATTTTATGGGAGTTCAGTTTCATCCCGAAAAGAGTGGCCCAATTGGAGCTCAGATACTCCAGAACTTTATAAATCTTAAGGAAGATATCTTATGATAGCAATTCCAGCAATGGATATCATTGACGGTTCATGTGTTCGACTCAGAATGGGTGACTACGCAGAAAAGACGGTATACCATAGCAATCCTGTTGATATGGCAAAACAGTTCGCCGATTCTGGCTTGCGGCGACTTCACCTTGTAGACCTCGATGGAGCCCGGGCGAAGCATGTGGTGAATCTTACCATTATTGAGCGTATAGCAAATGAAACCCCTCTTATTCTTGATGTGGGAGGAGGTTTGAAAACTGCCGAAGATCTCGATGCAGTGTTTCATGCTGGTGCACACATGGCAACTGTTGGCTCGCTAGCAGCACTTGATCGGGAACTGACTCTGTCACTTCTGGAAACATGGGGAGCCGACAAGTTGATTCTAGGAGCAGATTGTAAAGATGGCAAGATTGCAGTTGGCGGGTGGTCTACCGTAACAAACATCCCTGTAGAAACATTTGTTTCCTTTTATCTGGAAGCAGGGTTTAGGAAAGTAATCAGTACCGATATTTTCCGCGATGGTATGCTCAACGGGCCTTCACTTAAGCTGTATTCAAGTTTGATTGATGCTGCCCGAACGTGTAATTGTGCTTTAGAGCTTATTGCAAGTGGCGGGATTCGAAATATAGAGGACCTTGATATGCTGGAAAAGCTTGGACTCAGTGGGGCAATTATTGGTAAAGCTCTATATGAAGGAGCGGTTACCACTGAATCATTAGCAATGTGGCAGAGTGAAAGGGAGATGTAATATGCTTGCAAAACGAATCATACCTTGTTTAGACGTACGTAATGGGAGAACGGTAAAGGGGATTAACTTTATAAACCTCCGTGATGCCGGTGATGCGGTTGAACTTGCATCACTCTATGCTGCCCAGGGTGCCGATGAACTCACCTTTCTCGATATCACCGCAACTGTTGAGAATCGGGGAACATTTACCGAACTGGTGAAGCGAATATCTGAAGTCATCGATATTCCGTTTACTGTTGGTGGCGGTATACGAAGTATTTCAGATGTCGGTGCTCTTCTTGAGGCAGGTGCAGATAAAATTTCTGTGAACAGCATGGCAGTTAAGCAGCCTTCAATTATTGATGAACTTGCAAAAGAATTTGGGTCCCAATGTGTAGTATGTGCAATCGATGTCCGGACAAACCCTGTATTTAATCAGCCGGGAGTTCCTGGATGGGAGGTCACTATTGCAGGAGGGACCATCCCAACTAATAAAGAGGCACTTTCTTGGGCTAAAGAGGCACAAGATCGGGGGGCAGGGGAAATATTGCTTACTTCCATGGATCATGATGGGACAAAGAATGGATTTGCCGTCGCTCTTACACGAAGATTCAGTGACTACTTGCAGATTCCGATTATTGCATCCGGTGGAGCTGGGAATATGGAGCATTTTGTTGATATTTTTACCGAGGGCGGGGCAGATGCCGCACTTGCAGCCTCAATTTTTCATTTTCATGAGATTGATATTCCTGAACTAAAGATTTTTTTGGCAAATCGTGATATACCTATACGCCTGAACCATTAGGGTGGAGGAGTGGACATGCAGGTAAATTTTGAAAAAGGTAATGGCCTTGTTCCAGCAATCATACAGGATGCTGTGACTCGACGCGTGTTAATGCTTGGTTATATGAACGAGGAGGCCTTCACCATAACCCAGGAACGGGGGTTGGTCACATTTTACTCGAGAACTCGGCAGAAACTCTGGACAAAGGGAGAAACAAGCGGGAACTATCTCACCGTTCGTGACATGCTCATAGATTGTGATGATGACACTATTCTCGTGAAGGCAGTTCCCTCCGGTCCGGTTTGCCATACAGGAAGTGATACCTGTTTTGATGAAGAAAACGATCCAGATCTTATGACCTCCAGTGAATTCCTCATCTATCTTGAGAATGTGATAAAAGACCGAAGAGAGCATCCTGTTGAAGGTTCATACACGAACCACCTTTTCTCCCGGGGAATTAATAAAATTGCTCAAAAGGTGGGAGAAGAGGCTGTTGAGTTGGTGATTGAAGCAAAAGATGAGAATAAACAGTTGTTTCTTGGTGAGGCTGCAGACCTCATGTACCACTTTCTGGTATTACTTGCTCAGAAAAACATCGGCTTAGACGAGGTAATTGAGGTTTTGAAGGGAAGGCACTCCCGCTAGGAGGCTCATGTCAAAGAAACACAGCCCCATACAGAGTGATCACGCAAAACAGGGAGTAAAGACATCGCTTGTGTCAATTATCTCTAGCATTGCACTTTCTCTGATGAAACTATCCGTTGGAATCGTTGGTCAATCTTCTGCTCTCATAAGCGATGGAGTGAACTCATTAAGTGATGTGTTAAGTTACAGTGTAGTCATGGGCGGCGTTGCCGCAAGTGACAAGAAAGCAGATAGCAACCACCAATACGGCCACGATAAATTAGAAAGTATTGTATCAATACTACTTGCTCTCATAATTTTAGGGACAGGAATAGGTATTGGATACCGCGGAATTATGCAAATCCGTTCCACGGATGCTATTCCTATTCCTACAATGCTTCCCCTTGTAGGTGCTCTTGTCTCCATACTCGCTAAAATTGCACTGTATGTGTATACACGAAGACAGGCGATGAGCTCTGGTTTGAATTCACTTCGTGCACTGGCAACTGACCATCTTTCAGATTCACTCTCGTCTGTAGGTGCTCTTATTGGAGTGGCGGGAGCTCGAGCTGGATTCCCCGTGCTAGATCCTATTGCTTCTATTATAATTGCATTGCTCATCCTTAGATCTGCGTTGGTGGTATTTAAGTCGGCAGCGAATGTGCTTATGGATGTATCGGTAGATACGCAGACACGTATGCGATTGGAACAGGCAATTCTTTCTAATCCTAAGGTGCAGCGTATTGATCTTTTAAGAACCCGGAGTGTCGGATCGGGCTACTATGTAGAGGTTGAAATTTGCTGCTGCAGGAACTTAAAACTGTATGAAGCACACGATGTAGCCGAAGAGATTCATGATAGGATTGAATCAAACTTCCCAAAAGTCCGCCACGTCATGGTGCACACGAACCCATGTTCCGGCAAAGATGAGTTTTGCTCTCGATGTTCCATACCAGATAATTCACTACCGACAAATTCGGCAAGAAGAAGTTGAAGAAATCAGACAGGTGCTCATGGAATCCGAATCTATAATCTCAAACCTCTCTCCACGCACCCTGCATACACATAAGCTTTCCTTCCAACTGTCACTGATTTATTCATGAGATACCTCGTTTCGGAGCTCTCTGCTTCGGCATCAACCCAATATCTTCCAGTTTCCTTCCCAACTTATCATCCTGTGCAATTTTTAAAATATCATAATGAAGTCCCAGTGCGAGCAGCACATTTGCATAGGCCCCTATGGATATGGAAGGAGAACCTTTTTCTATCTCAGTGAGAGTGCTTCGATGTATGCCTGCTCGCTCAGCAACTAATGAAGAAGACAATTTTCGTCTTAGACGTGCAAGTTTAATCTGCTCCCCCATCTGCGAGAGCATCTTTTGTATCTGTGGAAGAGGAGTTACTGCTTTACGTCCCATAAAAACCTCCATAAGTCCGCTATTTAACTACATAATATAATATTTGTCGCTATTTAACAACATTATTCTGGATTGTCTGAATATACCATGAGTGTAGGTCCTTATTGAACAGGGAAATGGCGTTTCTTAGTATGCTAAAGGAAGTTTTATGGAAGGGGTGGCTAGGTAGCGACTTACATGTTCAGCTCCAGAAACACCCCCAGCTCGGCAATCACCGATAGCCGCGTACCGTTATACGGTCTTAGCGGGGAACCAGTGCTTGGTTCTATTCGCAATCTTGACGAGGGTGAGCATGACTGGAACTTCAACTAGAACTCCGACAACCGTGGCGATAGTGGCACCGGAACTCAATCCGAAAACTGAGATAGCTACTGCAACGGCAAGTTCGAAGAAATTTGATGCACCTATCATTCCTGCAGGAGCAGCGATATCATGAGGCAGTTTCCATATTTTTGCCCACACATACGCTACAAAGAAGATGAAGAAGGTCTGAATAATCAATGGAATAGCGATGAGCACAATATTTAACGGGTTGTCTACAATCGTCTGCCCTTGAAAAGAGAAGATAATGATTAAGGTGAGCAACAGCCCACTAATAGTGACGTTTCCAAACTTTGGAATGAATGTATGCTCGAAGTAGTCCAACCCGCGGTTTTTTGTAATTAGGACACGGGAAATCCAACCGGCACCAAGTGGGATCACTACAAAAAGCACGACTGAGAGGAACAGAGTCATCCACGGAATCGAGATTCCGCTGATTCCCAGAAGTAATCCAACGATGGGTACAAATGCAGCAAGAATAATAAGGTCATTCGTGGCAACCTGCACCAGTGTATATGCGGGGTTTCCCTTCGTTAAATGACTCCATACAAATACCATTGCAGTACAGGGAGCCGCCCCCAGAAGGACCGCTCCAGCAAGATATTGCCGGGCTAATTCTCGCGGTAAAATTGATTGATAGATTACATAAAAGAAAAATAGTGCAATTGCATACATAGTAAATGGTTTAATGAGCCAGTTAGTTGTCCATGTAATGAGTAATCCCTTAGGATTTTGTCCAACCTGTCTGATGCTATGGAAATCGACTTTTAGCATCATGGGGTAGATCATCAGCCAAATAAGTATAGCAACGGGGATGGAAACATTCGCATATTCGAATTGAGAGAGGAAGTTTGGAATGCCTGGGAGGTAGACACCAATAAGCACACCAACAGCCATGCACAGCAAGACCCATACGGTAAGATACCTTTCAAAAAATCCAATGTCTGCTGAAGTCTCTTTTTCACTTTTCATAGAAATCTCCACATCTGCCGACTTATTGTTCTGCCAGCCACGCTTTCACTTTTCGCTGTATGTCGTCACGAATCGGACGAATACCTGCAAGTTTCTCTGCATCGGTTCCTTGTATAGCACTAGGATCGGGGAATCCCCAGTGAAGACGAATATGTTTGCCGGGGAACATAGGACATCGTTCAGCACTGCTTTCATCGCAAACGGTGACCACATAATCGAATTCTTCATTACGGTCAATGTATTGCTGAGCGGGTTTTGCATAGTGACCATCCATAGAAATGCCAATTTCGGCCATTGCCTGTACCACTAATGGGTTAAGCTTGCCAGATTCAATACCACTACTATGCACTTCAAAGCGATTATCTGCGTAATGACGTACAAACGCTTCGCACATTTGGCTTCGTGCAGAATTGTGAATACATACGAACATGATTCTAGGTTTCATCTAGAGTTTCTCCTTATCTTTCGGAGCACAACAGCTTGTAGAGCAACAACTCGAAGAGGTGTCACCGTTAACCGTTTTACACCCTCCAAACGTTCTTTTTGCCTGATTTCCATTGGAGCCATAGTTACGATTTGCACAATGCATCATCTCTAGAACACAGGACATCATCAACGTACAATTCACTCGAGTCCCATCCCGTTCCATATCAATAACACCTAAGTCTTTGAGCAGTGATAGATGCTTAGATGCAGCAGATTTATTCAAACCTAGACTATCTGCAAGTTCACAAACACACCAAGGTCTTTCATTAAGAGCTTCCACCATTGCCAGTCTCACCGGGTGTCCCAAGGCTCGGAGAAGGCGAGCTGATTCTTCAAACTGTTTTATGTCTACCGTGTTCATGAATTCAATGTTGCAAAAAGTGGAAACTTTGTCAACTATTCCTATTGACACTCCATCAACAGTTTCCAATAATGGAAACATAAGGAGATTTACTATGATAATTCAGATTCTCGGGACTGGTTGCCCAAAATGCAAGACACTTGAAGCGAATGCTCGTAAAGCTATAGAAGATGGAAGTATTGATGCGACCATTGAAAAGGTAACAGAGATTGATCAGATTATGGATATGGGAGTCATGATGACACCAGCCTTAGCGATTGATGGTAAGGTAGTAAGTGCTGGAAAAGTATTGAATAAGGACCAGATCCTTGCCTATGTGCAGGCTGCAGAGTAACAATGGCGATAAAAGAACTCTCTCCAAATAAAAAGCTTCTGATTCTTGCTGGTGTGTTCCTTGCAGCTTTCTTTGTTCCGTTTACCCATCCAAGGGTAGCTGGAGCTGTTCAAGAAGCTTTCCTGATGCTTGCCGATTATGCACATGAACACGTCTTACTGTGTGTCGTTCCTGCAATGTTTATTGCCGGTGCGATTGTAGTGTTCCTCAATCAGCAGGCGGTAATGAAGTATCTTGGTCCCAAAGCAAATAAACTGGTGGCATATTCAGTTGCATCTGTATCCGGTGCGATACTTGCAGTCTGTTCCTGTACAGTACTCCCTCTATTCAAGGGTATCTATAAAAAGGGAGCTGGATTGGGCCCGGCGGTATCATTTTTATACTCCGGACCGGCAATAAACATACTTGCAATTGTCCTTTCCTATAAAGTGTTCGGATGGAAATTAGGACTTACACGAATGATTGTTTCGGTGGTGTTCGCCTTTCTTATTGGTCTTATTATGCAGAGAATTTTCCGAAAAGAGGATGAGAAGCGACTTGCCGACGAGCGTCTGTTCCAGAACATGGGCGGGGCTGAACCGAGGTCATTAGGGCAGATGGTGCTGTTTATGGTTTCCATGATCGGGATTCTGGTATTCCTTAATTGGGCTCCTTCGAGTGGGGCAAGCTCTGGTTGGGATGTAATTTTCCGTGCAAAATATTGGATTACCGGAGCATTCGGTTTGCTCCTTGTGTATGCAATTGTTCGATGGTTTACTAAGGTTGAGCTTGTTGAATGGGGTTCTGCGACACGGGATTTTGCTCTACAGATACTTCCGTTACTTTTTGGTGGAGTTCTTGTAGCGGGATTTTTGTTGGGACGGCCTGGTCAGGAAGCTCTCATACCTTCATCGTGGGTGGCCTCTCTCGTGGGTGGAAACTCATTGTTTGCCAATTTCTTCGCAGCAATCTCAGGGGCATTCATGTATTTTGCTACACTCACTGAAATTCCCATTGTTCAGGGACTCCTTGGAGCTGGTATGGGACAGGGTCCTGCACTTGCTCTCCTTCTTGCAGGACCGAGTCTTTCATTACCCTCTATGCTGGTAATCGGTGGCGAACTTGGATTCAAGAAAACAGCTGTCTATGTAGCTCTTGTAGTCGCATTTTCCACCTTCGC
>CAZTUL010000002.1:0-69311 GCA_964616275.1 uncultured Spirochaetaceae bacterium
AGGGACTTAAAATCCCTTGTCCGTTAGGACGTGCGGGTTCAAGTCCCGCCTTCGGCAAAAATATTCCTTTCCTTCAATATAATAATTACCTGGCATGTACATTTAATTTTATTTTCTCTCATAATTCGTAGAATCAATTTGTGATTTCACATCATATATTGCATTCAACAGATAAATTTGTAATACTTCGCACATGAAAAGAACTCTGATTATTGTAGATTTACAGTATGACTTTCTGAAAGGTGGCTCTCTTGCGGTAACTGGAGCAGATGCGTTGTACGCACAATCAGTGGATTCGATTCGTCCTCTGTTTGATCAGGTTATACTTACTGCAGATTTTCACCCTGAAAATCATGTCTCGTTCTCAACATTTCCTCCCCACTGTGTAGCCAATACCCATGGAGCTGAGCTGGCAATAGAGCAAGGTGACGACCTTCTCCTTCTAAAGGGTGAAGCATTAGATACCGATGAATTCTCTGCTTTTACCAACGGCCAGCGGATTAACCATGTACAAGGAGATTCAGTCTATGTGCTCGGTCTCGCGGGGGATTACTGTGTGAAGCAGACACTCCTTGATTTACTTGAATACGCTCCACAGAAAAAACTTTATGCGATTACCGATCTTATCCACTCAGTGGATGGAACCACCTATGGTCCCATTGATTACTTTAACGGCAGGGTAGCATTCTTAACTTCAGATCAGCTGTGGTAGACTCAATGAACATGGTCTCTCCATAAAAAACGTGTTAGACTATGGGCATAAACATGTATGAACAAAGGAGCAGCCCATGCAATACACCAGAAGGCAGTTTGAACTACTCCCTGAAGATGCAACAGAAGAACAAATCAGACTTGCTGCAGAAGGTCTTGAACGTCATCACTACGAACCTATGACTATCCTGCGCGTTCCGGGTTTTATCACTTGGAAGAAGCAGGATGTGCTTGACGAATATGATCGACTCATTTCACTGCCCGCAAATTCCCCAGAGCTGAGAGCTGTTGTGGGTTCATCACCACAGGAAGTTGTTGAGAAACAACTCGGAATGATCTTATATCATTATGAACTGTTATGCAGGCTGAGACTTGGAGATGCAGAGGCTTGGGATGTGGTGCATGAACTCTATGAGGATGACTGATTGCTGTATTAGTTTTCGTCTTTCTCCAGGCGGCCAACAACGTGTGCGTCGGTACTCTTCAAAGGGATGACCCTGCGAATGAACGGCTGGACACCGTAGAATGTTTTCTCAAACTCATCTTCACTCTCTTTTAAAGCAGCTTGCCATGCAGCACCGAACCCTGGACTGTTTATGGTAAGTCGGTCAGCTGCCTGCTGATACACATGCAATCGGGAAACTTCCTTTCTGCCCGGTTTCTGAGCGTACGTCCGAAGGCTGATTCGAAGATTTTCGTTCTGCATCTTCAACTCATCAACTTCAGATTTAAGTTTTGAGAGTCCTTCAGATTCAAGGTCCATTCGGTCGGTTAACATCGATTTTAAACGTGCTATCTCCTGTTTGTGTTCTTTCGCCTTTGTTGCGTATTTTGTGTATTGTACTATTAGAACAACCAACATCGGAACAAATCCGATCGCAGCACCAATAATGATGTTCTCCATGGAAAAATCTCCTTGTTCGCTCTCACGATGCATCAGTATAGCACGCAGAATGATACGGTTCAATATTTAGGAAAAACGCCGCTCAACAGCCTCAACAGAATTCTCGATTGATTCAGGCAGAGAAATTCTTCCATCGAATACCGCCATATCTTTAAATCCTGTACCGGTGAGAAGTACACATACAGAAACCGATTCACCGTATTTTGCCAAGAGTTTTTCATGATCTTTCTGGAATCCTGCCCATGCACATGCTGCAGCGGGTTCCACGAACACCCCTGAATCACGAGTCAGCTCTAATTGGGCAGCTAGAATTTCTTCATCGGAGACCTCTACAGACCAGCCTTTGGTCTCATTGATGTAACGAACTGCCATACGTCCATTCGCCGGGGATGAAACACTAATTGAATCTGCACGAGTTGTTGCCTGTACATCAGTGAAATTCCCTGTTTGCCATGCCTGTGAAATAGCATTCGACTGCGTTGATTGTACACATACCACGCTGGGTACAGAATTGATTAATCCAGCCCTGTATAAATCGATAAAACCTTTACAGACTCCCGCATAAATACAGCCGTCGCCCACAGAGACATACACAACATCAGGAACGGTACGTCCCATCTGCAAAAAGAGTTCAATCGACACGCTTTTTTTGCCCTCTACTGTCATTGGATTATAAGCTGTATTGCGATTTATACCACCAAAACGATCGGTGTAGGCAATGGAAAGGGCAAAAGCATCATCATACGATCCCTTCACAGGAACCACAGTAGCTCCATATAACACGCTTTGCATTAACTTATTTGCCGGAGCAGTTTCGGGAACAAATAGAATGATATCCAGACCGTACGCAGCTCCCGCACAACTCATAGCTGCTCCTGCATTACCAGTAGAAGCAAGAGCAATTTTTTTCTCACCGTGAGCGAATGCTTGTGCAACAATTAGTTGTGACGCCCGATCCTTAAATGATCCGGAGGGGAGGGCGTTGTCAAGTTTGAGTGCAAGATTTTTTATTCCATAGCGTTCACTCAGTTTTATAGGTTTTGCTAACGGTGTTTCTCCAATTGGGAACGCCTCTGGGTGCGGTACCGGGTAGGGGAAGAAGTCATAGAAGGAGAGATCTTCCTTTGTGGAAAGTCCTATAAGATCATCATGATGATATTCTACAATAAGATTTCCCTTACGAAACAGATTCCCCTCAGCAGGTTCAGCTGCACAGTCTGGGCAGGTATACATGACCTCATTTGTAGTAAATTCTTTAGAACAATCATTGCAGACATAGTGAAAACGCATGAAATCCCTCCGTACGTGAACCTTCGTGAGAGGTCCCCTGATTCAAAGTAAAAAGCCGGACCCAACCGGTCCGGCCACAGAAAACTTAGTAGAGCTAGTCGAGTAGGCCTACTTCTTTATTGAATTCGTCAATCAACTTGTCAATTGCATCGGCATATGCAGGAATCTGCTTCCAGTATGAGCGGTCGTACCACTGAGCATTAATCTCATCGTAGGTTTTTCCCTGCTGTTCAACCCAGGTATAATACTTCAGATTATGCACGCGAAGTCGATCGTAGTATCCGAGTTCCTGCATATGGTCTATACCTTGAGCCAGCAAAGAAGCAGCGTGAACCTTTGCAGCATCAATAGCTGTAAATGGCCCGTTTTGTTCAGTCTGCTCAGCCAGACGTGAGGTATACATAATGGAGCTGTCGGTCAGTACGGTAAAAATTACATCGTTCTCATCCATTTCATAGTACTTTGCGACCTTAATAGCCTGTATTACATTACCAATACCACTGATTCCATAGTACTGCAGGTCATCAATCTCTTTTTCCGAAAGTCCCAGATTCTTCAGGTATGTAATTCCTTCCGGTTCATTGAACAACCTATACACATCCATACAGTCCTGATCATCGGCAGCTACAATCATGTCGGTATTTTTTACATTATGAATCCAAGGCACATGCTTGTCCCCGATCCCTTCGATTCGGTGTCCACCAAATCCATTGCGTAGGAGAGTTGGGCACTGAAGAGCTTCTCCGGCAGCAATTTTAATATTTGGATAGGTGTCTTTCAGTTTGTCACCCGCTGCGAGAGTACCTGCAGAACCTGTTGAAGAGACATATGCACGTACATTTTCATCCTTAATACCGAGTTTTTTAAGTACTTCAATCATAGCAGCACCGGTTACAGTGTAGTGCCAGAGATAGTTCTCGAACTGATCGAACTGATTAAAGATGACGATGGAATTTCCCCGTTCAGCATTCAATTCATGACACTTGTCGAAAATTTCCTTTACATTAGACTCGCATCCTGGAGTGGCAATGATCTCGCCGGCTATTGTCTTGAGCCAGTTAAATCGTTCCTGGCTCATCTCCTCAGGAAGAATGGCAATGGATTCACATCCAAGAAGTACACTGTTATACGCTCCACCACGACAGTAGTTACCAGTTGATGGCCACACTGCCTGCTGTGCAACTGCATCAAAATTACCTGTTACCAGGGCAGGAGCAAGGCATGAATAGGTTGCACCAACCTTATGCCCGCCGGTTGGGAACCATTTTCCCACGAGTGCAAAAATTCGTGCTTTGGTTCCAGTGAGTGCCTTTGGCACTTCAACATAGTTTACATCTCCAAAAGATCCACCCTTTTCTACGCCTTCGTTTTTCCAGTTAATACGGAACAGATTTTCAGAGTGAACATCCCACATGCCCATAGAACCGAGGGCTTGTTTTACTTTTTCGGGAGTCTTTGATGGATCGACCATCTGTTTGAATGTTGGAAGAATAATTCCTTTCTCCCGACAACGCTGAATATTCTTCGCTCGAATTTCTTTATTCATGCTTAGATTGATTACGTTATACACAGTTATACCTCCATGGATTCTAATAGACAATGTATGTGCAATAAGACTAGCACGGGTTTCGCGGAAATGTAAATATATAATTTTTTATTTTGTCTATACTGGAATTTTCGCAATTAAATTGCGTATTCCCTAATTTCCTTCGTGCACATCCGGTTTGATTTTTTTCTTGAGATAAGGAAAAAAAATGAGACTGTAACCCAAAAAATGTTGCAATATGTTGCAAAAATGATTGACTTCTCTCGAATCTCCATTACAATAAAAAGCGGGGTTTTTCCCCTCAAACCTACCCCAAGGAGCTGTTACCATATGGGAGATATGATGCGTCCCGTTCCCTTTGAGGAACTTATCATGAGAATTTTTTCTGAATATCGTCAAAGTGAAACTATCTTTGGAATTCACAAGGATCAGTTTTGTCGTCCTGACCCTTCTAAAGGTATCACCGTTTTTGGTCAGAAATGTGCTACTCCTCTTGGCCCTGCTGCTGGGCCTCACACACAACTGGCACAAAATATTGTCTCGAGTTATCTGGTCGGAGGGCGGTTCATTGAGCTCAAAACAGTTCAGAAGATGGATACCCTTGAAATTGACAAACCCTGTATTGATGCTCGTGATGAGGGATACAATGTTGAATGGTCAACAGAGTACACCTTGCCGAAGGCTCTTGAGGAGTATGTAAAGGCCTGGGTACTTCTTCATCTTATGGAAGCACTCCTGAATGAAGGTAATTTGTCAACACCCTCTTTTATTTTCAATATGAGTGTGGGGTATGATCTTGCCGGAATCAAGACCGACAAAATGCAGACTTTCATTACCTCGATGCAGGATGCACGAACCTCTGAAGTTTTTGTGGATGCAATTGATTCACTTCGAGCTATCATCTTAGAAGGATCCTTTCTTGAAGGAACTGAGTGGGAAGGCTTAGATAAGAAGCTTGCAAAACTTCCAGATGCTATCTCACCGAGCATCAGTCCCTCAGTTACTATAAGCACAATGCATGGTTGTCCACCACAGGAAATTGAAGCTATTTGTACCTATATGCTTACTGAAAAGCGGCTGAACACATTTGTGAAATTAAATCCCACGTTGCTCGGCTATGATACCGTGCGAAATATTTTAAACGATTTAGGGTACGACTACATTGGTCTTAAACGAGAATCGTTCGAGCATGATCTTCAGTATTCAGATGCAATCGCTATGTTGCACCGATTGGTAGATCTCGCAGCTAAAGAGAACCTGGGATTCGGTGTGAAATTGACCAATACACTCGGTTCAGTAAATGATCAGGGAGTATTGCCGGGAGATGAAATGTATATGTCCGGCAGGACCTTACTTCCAATCAGTACCGGAGTAGGAGCTTTACTCTCTCGAGAATTTAACGGTGCTTTGCCTATCAGTTACAGTGGTGGCGCAAATGCCATGACAGTACTCGATATCTTTGAAACTGGAATTCGTCCCATTACGTTGGCAACTGATATGCTCAAACCCGGCGGATATGTTCGTATGAAGCAGATGGTTGAGATTCTTGAGCAGCAGAGTTCCTCGTGGGATGCCAGTCACATCGATGTTACAAAACTTGAGAAACTAGCGACAGATGCCCGTGCACGAGATCAGGTGCAGAAGGATTTTAGAGGAACGGATGCAGTGAGTGTTCCGGGGCCTTTACCGTTGACCGACTGCTATGTAGCTCCCTGTGTACAGGCATGTCCGATTCACCAGCAAGTACCCGATTATATCTATCTTGTAGGAAAGGGGCAGTATGCAGATGCCCTGGAAGTTATTTATGATACGAATGCGTTGCCCCATCTAACGGGCTATATTTGTGATCATCAGTGTCAGTATCACTGTACACGACTCGATTATGAGGGCACTGTCCAGATAAGAGAAATGAAGAAGATTGCAGCAGAACAAGGATTTGATGAGTATATCAAACGATGGGAAAAACCTGAGGGTGCGGTAGTGAAAGCTGCCGTTATCGGTGCAGGGCCTGCAGGTCTATCTGCAGCCTATTTCCTTGCCCGTGCTGGATTCGCCGTGTCTGTCTTCGAACGAGAGGAGAGTGCTGGAGGTGTTACACGACACGTTATCCCTGGATTCCGTTTCCCGGAAAGTGCCCTTCAGGCAGATATCGATTTTATTGCAAAACACGGAGTTGAATTTACATTTGGTGCGAAGAGTGAAGATGTATCGGTCTCGGCTCTTCATACTGCAGGTTATGAACACCTCTTCTATGCAATCGGAGCTGAGGTTGATAATGAGATTCCTCTCACAGGAGACCGCAGTCGCGTAATACCTTCACTGGCATTCCTTTCAAAATTTAGAAGAGACCCGAGTTCTGTCTCCCTAGGAAAACACGTTATAGTTGTAGGTGGTGGTAATACGGCAATGGATAGTGCTCGAGCTGCAACCCGAGTTCCAGGAGTAGAAAAAGTTTCTGTCTTATATAGAAGAACAAAGAGAGAGATGCCTGCAGATCTTGAAGAATTCGACAATGCTGTTGATGAAGGAGTGGAATTCCTATTTCTTACGAACCCAGAGGCCTACCGAGAAGATGGTCAGCTGGAATGTAGAATTATGAAGCTCGGAGAACCGGATGCTTCGGGTAGACGACGTCCTGTACCCACCGAAGAAACGGTCACACTTCAGGCAGATGCCCTGATAACCGCAATCGGAGAGAAGGTTGATAAGGAGAAGCTGTCATGGTTCGGGGTTCCGTTGAATGAAAAAGGATGGCCAATAACCAGTAATAAGACCCTTGAAACTCCTGTCTCTGGAGTCTATGTACTCGGAGATGCACAAAGCGGACCTTCCACAGTTGTTCGATGTATAGCGTCTGCCCGGAAAGCTGTTGAAGCTGCAATAGACACGGTACTAGGTTCTGAAGGAGAGCAGGAGCATACGCATCATCATGACCATGATTGTTCGTGCGGACACGACCACGATGATGCAGATTGCTGTTGTAACGATGATGATGAAGATGAAGAGGAATACAGTAACGAGGAACTGGAAGAGATAGAGCGGGAGGAAGATGCATTCTTTAGTGAGATTCGTGCGAAGAAAGGTATCTATAAAAAATCAATTTCACCAATAGACTCTGTGAAAAAATTTGCAGAACGTGAAGCTGCCCGTTGTCTTGAATGTTCTTATATCTGCAATAAATGTGTGGAAGTCTGTCCCAACAGGGCGAATGCAGCCATAGATATGCGCCATCGAAATGATCTTTTTGAACATCCGTATCAGATTGTACACCTTGATGCATTCTGCAATGAGTGTGGAAACTGTGCAACATTCTGTCCTTGGGAGGGAGCTCCATACCTCGATAAGCTTACTGTTTTCAGCCGATTAGACGATTTTGATAATTCGGAAAATTCTGGATTCTTAGTAGACCAGGGAGTAGTAGTCGTACGTATAGATGGGGATACAACTCATCACTCCATACAATCAGATGGTACGCTCGATGGACATCTTCCCGAAGAGGTTTCAAGTATTATTGAAGAAATTATTGTGAATCATGCCTACCTGTTAGGGTCTGTTGGCGAGTAAGGAGGTTATTGAATGGCAACAACAGTTTTTACCAACGCACGAGTTGTGCAGACCAGTGTACCATTTCAAGTACAGGAACACGTAGATGTTGTGGTTAAGGATGATGCCATAGTAGCTGTAGGAAAAAATGCTGGATCTACCTACCATGGTGCGAAAGTATTCGATGCCACGGGTAAGACGATTATTCCCGGCATGGTTTGTTCACACCACCACTACTACTCAGGACTCTCTCGGGGCATGCTCGTACAGGCTGGTCCTCAAGAGGACTTCATCCAAGTATTAAAAGAATGGTGGTGGAGACTTGATCGTGCCCTCGATGAGGACGCTTTATACTATTCCAGTCTGATTTGCTCAATAGATGCTATTGCTGCTGGAACTACCACATGTATTGATCATCACGCAAGTCCCTCGTTTATTTCAGGATCTCTCGATACCATTGCACGAGGCATGCAGGAAGTGGGAATTCGTGGTGCAACCTGCTATGAGGTAACCGATCGTAACGGCGGTATGGATGAAGTTCGTGCCGGTGTTGAAGAAAATATCGCGTTTGCTCAGAGTGTGGATGCACTGCGAAAGGGGGGCAGGAAACCCCTTGTGGAGGCAATGATTGGCGGTCATGCACCGTTCACCATTCCCAACGAAGGCTTGGAGCTTATGAAGGAAGCCTGTGAAAAAACGGGAAGGGGGATTCATCTTCACGTAGCTGAGGACAAGTATGACCAAGTTCATTCGCATCATATGTATCATAAAGACATTATGCAGCGACTCGACGATTTTGGATTACTCTCAGACAACACACTGCTTGTGCATGGATTATGGTTACATGATCGTGAAATTGAACTGCTTAATGAACGAAAAAGTTTTCTAGCACATAACCCACGCAGCAATATGAATAACCACGTGGGGTATTGTGAACGACTAAGGAATGTAGACAAATTGGTTCTCGGTACTGATGGTTGCGGAGGAAATATGTTTGAGGAGATCAAACTTGCATTCTTCAAGCATAAAGATGCCGGTGGTCCGTGGTGGCCAGCCGATTTCACCCAGGTGCTGGCTCGTGGGAATACTATCCTTGAGCGGTATTTTGGTGAGCAATTTGGAAGAGTTGAACCAGGGTACAAAGCAGACTTGACGATACTTGATTACGCGAATCCTACACCACTCGTTGATGATAATGCGGCAACACATATTGTGTGGGGTATGAGCAGTAATTGCGTCGATTCAGTTATGGTCGAAGGAAACATGATAATGGAACATCGGGCCTTTGGATTTGATGTACAGGAGATATACGCAAAAGCTGCAGAAGCAGCACAGAGAGTCTGGAAACGGGTTGATACGATCGCTCCGTAATCACTGAGCACGACGTAACAAAATTTTAATGAAAAACATCCTCATTGTTATACGAGGAAAAAGCCAAGGAGCAGAATATGGGAATTCAAGAAGACATTAGAAAAAAATCGGCGGAGTATCGCCAGTACACAGCAGAAAACCTCTCAAAGATGGTCAAAACAAAATCATACAGCAGTAAAGAGGAAGATGTTTGCCGACTTATTGTAGAACTCTGTAAAGAGGCCGGATTTGACGATGTTCGCATTGATGGATTAGGCAGTGTGATCGGACGTGTGGGAAATGGTCCTAAGCAGCTTGCTTTCGATGCACATATAGACACGGTTGAAGTAGGAAACCTCGATAACTGGGATTTTGATCCGTTCAGTGGAGAGATTAAAGACGGAAAAGTTTTCGGGCGTGGTACGAGTGACCAGAAGGGTGGTGCAGCTTCCATGATTACAGCGGGAAGAATCCTCAAGGAGCTTGGCTACGGTGGTGAATATTCAGTCTACTTCACCTTCACGGTTATGGAAGAAGATTGCGATGGTATGTGCTGGAAGTACCTCATTGAGGAGGAGAACTTCAAACCCGACTTGGTAGTTTCTACAGAACCCACCAGTTGCCGGCTGTATCGAGGGCATAGAGGTCGAATGGAAATTCGTGCATTCCTCCGTGGCATAAGTTGTCATGGCAGTGCTCCAGAGCGGGGCGTGAG
Source organism: uncultured Spirochaetaceae bacterium (assembly GCA_964616275.1). Classification (GTDB taxonomy): domain Bacteria; phylum Spirochaetota; class Spirochaetia; order Sphaerochaetales; family Sphaerochaetaceae; genus CAYZJV01. The sequence goes on from CAZTUL010000002.1 coordinate 10,060, forward strand.
TGCAGCATATAAAGCCTCTCGGGCAGCTCTTGCCATTGAACAGCTCAACGAAGACCTCCAGCCGGATGACGAAAACTTTCTCGGAAAGGGAACGATTACCGTTTCGCAGATGGATGTTCGCGGACCATCACAGTGCGCAGTTGCCGACTATGCTATGTTGTATCTCGACAGACGCCTGACATGGGGAGAAGATGCTGACCTGGCAATTTCGCAGGTGCGTGAGTATATCTCGAAAGCAACTGGAGATGCTCCAGAAGATATCAAGGTAGAGATGCCTATCTACGAAAAACTTGGATGGACACAAAAAGACTATCATCAGGAACTCTACTTCCCAACTTGGAAGATTGATGAGGATCACTATCTGGTACAGGCAGGTGTTGCAGCTCACGAAGCTCTCTTTGAGAAGAAACCTATTGTCGATAAATGGACCTTCAGTACTAACTGTGTTGCAACTACCGGTCGACATAAGATTCCTGCTATTGGATTCGGTCCAGGCGATGAAGCACAAGCACACGCACCGAACGAGATTAACCGTATTGATGATCTCGAAATTTGTGCAGCGTTCTATGCTATGTTGCCATACAGTTTAGAGCAGAAGAACTAGAAACCTCCGCGGTATCTCTGTATACTAGTACTCCGCCCCGGTGAATATACACATCATCGGGGTCGGATCCCGCCATGATCCCCTCTCCCATCATGGGTGGGACTTCTCCAGGAGAGGTTTCACGGGTACACGTACCCGGTCATCTAAGAAGAACGATTAGGAGGGTCGCCCATGGCGAAAAAACCAATCGGAACTCCGTTGCGCAGAACCGATGCTATAGCGAAAGCTTCTGGTACAGAAAAGTATCTTTCCGATATGCAATTTGACGATATGCTCTACGCTCGTATGGTGCGATCGGGTATTTCACGAGGAACCATACAGGATATTTCTTTACCACCGCTGCCAGATGGATATTACTTTATTACTTACAAGGATATTCCTGAAGGCGGAAAGAATGAACTGGTCATGATAAAAAGTGACTATCGCTGTTTTGCTGAACAAGATGTGCGGTACATAGGTGAGACTATTGGATTACTGGTAGGGCCAAATCGTTCTGAACTTGCCGATCTTGTTGATAAAATCTCCATTACCTATAACGAAGAGACTCCTGCAATCACTATTGAGGAAGGGCTTGCATGTACAGGTGGTCCATTTGTTGGAACAGACAATCTTTTCTGTGATTTTACCATCAATAAGGGCGATATCGAAGATGTGTTCACCAGAGCGGATAGAATCATTGAGGATGAAATTATTACTGGGTGGCAGGAACATGTCCATCTGGAAACCAATGCAGCTCTTGCTCAGCCAAGCGGTGATTCGTATATCATTTATGCGAGTGCACAATGTCCCTTCTATGTGCGAAAATCAATCGCTGGTCTCCTTGGGCTATCATATGAACAGGTTATTGTGAGGCAAACCACTACTGGAGGTGCATTTGGAGGGAAAGAACACTTTCCTGACGTCCTTGCAGGGCCTCTTCTCGTTGCAGCTTCTGTTGTAAAGAGACCAGTACAGCTAGTATTTGATCGTCACGAAGATGGTGCTTACAGTGTGAAACGACACCCGAGTAGAACCATCTTCAAAACGGCACTTGCGGCAGACGGTACCATACTGGGTATGGATATTGATGTTGTGTATAATGCTGGTGGATATGAAAGCTGTTCCTATGTAGTCTTGCAGCGTGGCGTATTCCATGCAACCGGTGTCTATAATATTGGAGTCTCAAGAGTTCGTGGACGAGCTGTTGCTACCAATACATTCCCTAGCGATGCATTCCGAGGGTTCGGAGCTCCACAGACACTCTTTGCAATTGAAACACACATGTGCCATCTCGCCAACGAGTTGGGAGTCGATCCTCTTGAGCTGAAAAAGCAATATTTTTTGAAGCAAGGTGATCCAACGGTAACTAATGGGCATATTTTTGAGAAGGTCGTACTTTCGGAAATGCTCAATCAGGTAAAAACAGCAAGCGATTACGATAGGAAAATCAAGGAATATACTCTTGGAAGTGGAAAAGGAATCGGAATAGCATTCTACAATCACGGCGGAGCATTTACCGGAAACGGTGAGCAGATGATTATCAAAGCAAAAGCCCGACTTCATAAACGTGCAGATGGAATTGTAGAAATTCTTGTGGGTAGTACCGAGATGGGGCAAGGTCTTCAAACAGCATTCACAAAAATTGTTGCAGATACTTTGGAGATTGGTACTGATCGAATTGTGTATCCGAATCCAGATACTTCAGTAGTAGCAGACAGCGGACCAACAGTCGCCAGCCGGTCAACGATGATTGTTGGAAAAATCCTGGAACGTGCTGCACTGGAGATGAAAAACAGGTGGAATGAAGATACCGACTTCTCTACTGAAGCCCAGTATGAACACCCTGAAGGACATCCATGGGATCAGAATACGTTCCAGGGTGATGCGTATATTGCCTACGGTTGGGGTGCCTGCGTAGTAGAGGTCTCTGTCGATCCCCTTACCTATGAAGTACAAACTACCGGAATCTGGTCTAGTCACGATATTGGCGTTCCAATTGATGAACTCGTTGTGCAAGGGCAGATAAATGGTGGCATTATTCAGAGTCTTGGATACGCAGCCATGGAAAAGCTTGATTATCATCCAAAGAAGGGTTTTAAGCAGATTGGTCTATCAGATTACATTATTCCCACAAGTATGGACTTCCCAAGTCAGCAATGGGATCTTGTACATAATCCATATCCGTATGGTCCTTCTGGAGCAAAAGGGATGGGCGAGTTAGTTTTTAATGGGGCTTCCGCTGCATTTGTCGATGCCGTATCTCGTGCAATCGATTGTGAAATCAGAGAAATTCCTATTCCACCTGAAACTATTACGGAGTTATTAGTATGATACGAGAAATACAATTCACATTAAATGGAGAGGTGGTAGCACTAACCTGTGATCCTCTCAAGAGGCTGTTAGATGTACTTCGTGAGGATTTCGGTCTAACCGGGACTAAAGAGGCATGTGGCGAGGGCGAATGCGGAGCCTGTTCTGTATTGAAGGATGGGAAGATTATTACCACATGCATGGTTCCCATGGGAGCTGTTCACGGGTGTGAAATCATGACGATAGAAGGATTGCGTGAGACGCAGCGGGGCAGGGTGATAATTGAAGCCTTTGCCGATGGTGGTGCTGTTCAATGTGGCTTTTGTATTCCCGGAATGGTGATTGCAGCTGAAAGCTTACTTGAAGAGCATCCAGAGCCCACTGAAGAGCAGATTCGGCTAGGAATCTCTGGGAATCTATGTCGATGCACTGGTTATGATTTAATTGTTGAGAGTATCAGACTCGCTGCACAACGGGGGAAGGGATTATGGTAGAAACCTGTTATATTCCGAAAGATCTTGCAGAGGCACTACGCGTACGAAAAGAGACAGGTGCTAAACCTATTGCAGGTGGAACAGATTTAATGGTGGTACATAGGCGAGGAACAGGCATTGTTCCCAGGTTCCCCTGGCCGGTGATGATTATTACTCAACTTCAGGAATTAAAAGGTATTCATGAAGAAGATGGGAAAATAAGCATCTACTCAGGTTCTACCTGTCATGAAATTGAAGCATCCGAACTCGTCCCGTATCAGGTAAGAAAAGCAGCAAGCCTCATGGGGGCTCAATCACTCCGGAATTTAGCGACTATTGGTGGTAATGTATGTAACGCATCGCCAAAAGGAGATCTGCCAGTTCCCCTGATTATGCTTGATGCACGAGTTGAGTTAATCAGTGCCACAGGTGTTCGGCAATTACTGCTTGACGACTTCATTACCGGTCCAAAAACGACTGCTTTACAGGATGATGAATTGTTATCACGAATCATTATTCCCAAACCCGAACAACCCTTCACGTATCTTTGGTACAGAAAAATTGGTACACGAAGAGCAAATGCAATAAGTAAACTGAGCATGTGTGCTGCGGTGACATTGGATCTTTCTGGAAATATTATCGATTTTCGGTCGGCAAATGGTGCGTCAGGACCGAAGGTTGCACGAAGTCGTTCAGTGGAAGAGCTCATTATCGGCACCTCTGTTGATACCTTGCCAGATATATTACCCCGAGTTCTTGATGCCTACGATGGGATTCTTTCTCCACATGCCATGCCTCAGTATCGGAGATCTTCTACACGAAGGATGTTGGCCTATTTTTTAACCGAAGTCGGTAAACGACCTGCAGAACAGATTATTCAGTAAGGGGGCCTTATGCATAATCAGACTATACTATTAAAAAATATCTACTCTCTTCTCACCGACTCCGCTAAGCCGGCGATCAGTGGGGCGGACCTGCTCATGCAGGGAGGAATAGTTTCCCAGATAGCACCGAATGGAGGTTTGAAAGCTCCCGATGGTGCACGAATTATTAATTGTTCATCGCATGTCGTACTTCCCGGTTTCGTGAATACTCACCACCACTTTTATCAGACTCTTACCCGGAATCATCCTGCAGTTCAGAATGCAGAACTCTTTGATTGGCTAAAATTCCTCTATAATGTGTGGAAGTATGTAGATGCAGATGGGATTTACTATTCTTCACTTCTTGCCATGGGCGAATTGTTAAAAACGGGTTGTACGTGTACCACTGATCATCATTATTTGTACCCTCGGGGATTCGATGGTGATTTGATGGGCGTTCAGTTTGCCGCAGCAGATGCGCTTGGCATGAGATTCAGTCCGACACGCGGGTCCATGTCTCTCAGTCAGAAAGATGGCGGTCTACCTCCCGATTCTGTCGTACAGACATCCGATGAAATTCTTGAGGATAGTGAACGAGTGATTACCCGGTATCATGATAATTCACCCATGGCAATGCATAAAATTGTGCTAGCTCCATGCAGTCCTTTCAGTGTGACTAAGGAGCTTATGCGTGATAGTGCAAGACTTGCACGTACTCATGGAGTTCGATTGCATACTCACTTAGCTGAAACACGTGATGAAAATGACTTTTGCATTGAGATGTATGGTAAGCGTCCAGTTGCACTCATGCAGGAGTGCGAATTGATCGGCCCTGATGTGTTCTACGCTCACGGTATCCATTTTAACGATGATGAATTACGCATTCTCGCTGAAACCGGAGCCCATGTTGCACATTGTCCTTCATCAAATATGCGCCTTGGTTCTGGAATCTGTCGTGTTCAGGAGATGTTGGAGATGGGCATTAACGTGGGGATCGCAGTAGATGGTTCAGCTTCAAATGATTCTTCAGATATGCTGGGAGAAGTCCGAAATGCACTGTTGCTGCAACGCGTACAAAAGGGGGCTGCGGCTCTTACAGCACGTCAGGCATTCACCATGGCAAGTGAAAATGGGGCAAAGATGCTGAACTTCTCACAGGTAGGAAAATTGGAGGAAGGGTGGGCAGCCGATGCGGCAATTTTCAATGTGCACCAGCTTCCGTATGCGGGGTCGCTTTCAGATCCTGTAGCAGCTCTCCTCTTCTGTGGTTGTGATCATACCACTGACTATACAATAGTCCAAGGTAAAGTCGTTGTTGACAATAGACGATTAGTCGGGTTTGATGAAGATGAGTTAGTGCAAAAAGCTAACGCAATTAGTAAGGAAATGCTCGCTAAAGCTGAGCGTAAGGAGGAGGTATGATTACCGAATTCATACAAGTGAAATCACCGCAAGAGGCTGTACAAGCCAAGCATGCATTTGGTAACAATGGAGTATTTCTTGCCGGTGGAACCGAAGTCAATCGATTAGGTTCATCGGTTCAAGGTTCCCGTGTTATATCGCTGAAGCAGGTAAATCTCAATAGTATCGAATCGCACGGTGATGTTGTTTCGATTGGTGCAATGGTAACTTTTCAAGAGGCAATAGATCATCCGCTGATTCCCGGTTATATCAAAGAGGCTCTTCGTTTCTGTGCCTCTCGTACGCGACGTAATATGGCCACAATCGGTGGAAATATTTCACTCAGTAGGGATGATTCGTATCTTCTTTCCACTTTGGTTGCAGCAAAGGCTCGTCTGATTCTTGCCGATATTACCCATGATGGGGTGTATAATGAAGAGGATGTTCCAATTCGAGAATATCACGCTTTCCGTGAGCATTTTGCTGGCAGCCTTATTTTAAAGATTGTACTTAACAAGCCGCAGAGATTTGTAGCCTCCAGCAGGTTCGCACGAACAGCACAGAGCCCGGCTGCAGTCACCGTTTCATTCGGAGCAGATATTTCCAGCGGGTCGGCACATGATGTTCGCATCTGTGCTGCAGTAAAGGGCAGTGGCGTATCTCGTCTGCTTCAGGTAGAGGAGAGTGTTTCCAATGGTCAACTTGCTGCACCTGAAGATGCAGCAACGCTTGTAGGAGCAGATATCGCTTTTATTGATGATATTACCGGTTCAGCAACCTATAAACGATACCTGCTTGGGACTGCAGTTGCCGAGTTATACCGAGCATGTCTCAGTGCTATGGACAAAGGAGAAGCTGCCATATGATAATTCATTGTACCATAAATGGACGACCTGTCTCTGCTACGGTAGAGGCTCACGATACACTACGATCACTCTTGGTTCGTCTCGGGCATTTTGCCGTACGAGACAGTGATGACCGTGAAGGATTCGCAGGAAGCGATACCGTCCTCGTAGATGATACTCCTGTGTATGCGAATCTCATGCTCGCTGCTGAGTTGGATGGTGCCGAGATCCGTACTCCAGATTCACTTGCACAAGGTGGAGAGCTCACAATCGTGCAACAGGCTATGATTGATGCAGGGATCGTACAATCTGCCTACAATGCACCAGCAGCAGCACTCCTACTCACCTGGTTGCTTGAACATTATCCTAATCCAACTCGAGAGGATGTAAAGGACGTATTATCGGGTATATTCGTAAGAGATGCCGGTTACGAACACTACTTCCTTGCTGTTGAATTAGCGAAGGAACGCATGGCTCAGGGATCCTATTCAAGTACGATTGCCCCCGAATTTCGTGACCATCTCAGCTATATAGGAAAGGTTAAACCCAAGGTGGATGCACGACAGCTGGTAGCCGGATGGAAATCGTTTGTAGAAGATCGTGTTGAACCGGGAGCTTGTTCTCTTATCATGCTGCGAAGCCCTCACGCTCATGCCTATATCACAAAAATTGATACATCTGAAGCTGAGAAAATGTCTGGGGTTGTTGCCATTATTACTGCAGAAAACTGTCCCGATGTATTCTACATGTCTGCAGGTCAGGGAAATCCTGAGCCATCGCCATATGATAGGCGTCTTTTCAACTGGAAGGTTCGCCATGTAGGAGACCGGGTTGCTGCAATTGTTGCTGAAACTGAGGAACAGGCTTGTGCTGCACGCGATAAAATTCGAGTTGAGTACGATGTTCTCTCACCCATCTTCACCGTTGAAGAGGCAATGGATCCCGATGCACCAATTGTGCAGAACGGAGTTGCAGAATACCTTAGCGGAGCTCCTGATAATCTTGAACAATACAACCAGGGGGTTGATCCACGTGAAGGAAAGGTAATTTATCCATTCCCATTACATGCAGATATTCGACACAATGTGGCCGCAGCTGCTCATGGAGCTATTGGTGATGTGGAGAAAGGATTTGCCGATGCAGATACTGTTATTGAACGGACATACCAGAGCTCGCAGATTCAGTGCACGCCTCTTGAGCCACATATTGTATACACCAAAATAGATAATGACCGACTCGTAGTTCATGCTTCAACGCAAGTTCCCTTTCACCTTCGCCGTATCGTAGCAAAAGTGTGTGGAATTGACGAGAATAAAATTCATGTAATCAAAGAGAAGGTAGGGGGTGGATACGGATCCAAGCAGGATATTCTGGTGGAAGATGTCGCCGGTTACGCCACTTGGCTTACAAGAAGACCGATTTTATATCGGAATACTCGCGAAGAAGAGTTTATTGCAAATAGTACACGCCATCCTATGAGAGTGACTGTGAAAATGGGAGCAAAAAAGGATGGAACCCTCACAGCTGTCTATATGGATGTTCGGGCGAATACAGGACCTTACGGGAATCACTGTCTCACCGTTCCTATGAATGCCTGTTCAAAGACTCTTCCGTTGCTGAATTGTCCCAATATGAAGTTTGATGTTACTACATACTATACAAATATTCCTCCTACTGGAGCATATCAGGGGTATGGTGCACCAAAGGGCTCTTATGCATTAATGACCAGCATGGCTGAGATGGCAGATGCTATAGGGGTGGATCCTCTTGAATTTGCCAAGAAGAATCATGTTGAACGTGGGTTCATGCTTGAAATTTTGAAGAGTCTCGGAGAAGGACGTGAGGGAACCGTAGTACCCGTTGGCAGTTGCGGACTTCGTAAAGCCCTTGACCAGGGTGCCGAGATGATTTCATGGGGAAGAAAAGAGACATCTGATGACCCTGATTGGAAAATTGGGAAAGGTTTTGCCATGATTCAGCAGGGTTCCGGGCTTCCGGGACTCGATCATTCCACTTGTGATGTCGTAATGAATACCGATGGAACATTCATGGTGCATAGTGGTGGAAGTGATCTTGGAACAGGGTTGGACACCATTAGTGTCAAGTGTGTGAGTGAAGTCATGTGTGTCCCAATGGAAAAAGTATCGATTCTATCAGGTGATACAGACAATACCATGTTCGATACTGGTGCATATGCGTCAAGCGGTACCTACTTCTCTGGAAACGCAACATTGAAAGCGGCGTTACATTTGAAAGAGAAAGTACTTGCTGAGGCTGCACTCCAGATGAATGAAGATATCGGCAATCTGGAGCTGAGAGCCCCAGGTGAGATTGTTTCCACCAAGAGTGGAAAGAGACTCTCATACGCTACGCTCAGCCATGATGCAACAACTGGAGTCGGAAGAGGTCAACTGGTTGGCTATGGTTCATTTGTGACCAATAATGCCGCTATTCCATATGGTGCCCATTTTGCTCAAGTTGCAGTGAATGTGAAGACCGGTCAAGTGAAGGTTCAGAAATTCTACGCACTACAGGATGCGGGAACTCCAATAAATCCGGAACTTGCACTGTGTCAGATGTATGGGGCAGCTTTCAAATCAATTGGACACTCGCTCTATGAAAATTTAATTTTAGATGAGAAGGGTTTCTGTCTTACATCAAATTTCACTACGTATGGTGTTCCTATGACCAGTGAAATCCCCGATGATTTTAAGGCAGTCCTAATTGACGAGGATGATGAGTTTGGGCCGTTTGGTGCAAAATCAATTAGTGAGATTGCAACGAATGGTGCTGCTCCAGCTCTCGCAAATGCTATTCACGATGCTGTTGGCGTATGGATTCGTTCATGGCCTTTTACTCCCGAGAAGATTCTGCGGGAAATGGGAAAAATTTCCTAATCAGTATTCAGAATTGTATATAGATAAGCTCTCCGAAAGGGGAGCTTATCTTATAGGTAAAATGCAACAAAATGCAACAAAATTTGTAGACACCATATGAGCTGCATGCTATACTTTGACTCGGACATATCCCATACATTTCACATGGAGGATTTATGAAAGACATAACCACAATAAAAAAAATGATTGAAGAACTACAGGGTTTAGAGACCCAGAACATGTATTTGAACGATTTCTTTCACACATGGAAGGAGAGCGACGATGAAATTGCAGCAACCTTCGCTGTAGCAGAGATTCTTCGTGCCATGCGGGAACAGAATATATCAAGCAAGGTATTTGAAAGCGGCCTCGGAATTTCAATATTCCGCGACAATTCTACGAGAACACGTTTTAGCTTTGCCAGTGCCTGTAATATGCTTGGTCTCGAGGTTCAGGACCTAGATGAAAAGACCAGCCAGATTGCCCATGGAGAGACTGTGAGAGAGACAGCGAATATGGTTTCATTCATGGCAGATGTGATCGGCATTCGAGATGACATGTATATTGGCAAGGGGCACACCTATATGAAAGAGGTTGCAACTGCTGTTCAGGAAGGATATGAAGATGGAGTTTTAGAACAGCGACCGACTCTGGTGAATCTTCAGTGCGATATTGATCATCCGACTCAATCCATGGCCGATATGCTGCATGTGATTAACCACTTTGGTGGTGTGGAAAATCTTAAAGGAAAGAAGGTTGCTATGACTTGGGCTTATAGTCCCTCCTACGGTAAGCCTTTAAGTGTTCCCCAGGGAATAATCGGCCTCTTTACTCGGTTTGGTATGGATGTGGTTCTTGCTCATCCTGAAGGCTATAACGTGATGCCTGAAGTCGAAGAAGTTGCTAAAGAAAACGCAACGAAGTCGGGTGGAACCTATAAGCGTGTTGCAACCATGGAAGAGGCCTTCCAGGATGCAGATATCGTCTATCCGAAGAGCTGGGCTCCCTTTGCAGTCATGGAAGAGAGAACTCAATTAGTTGGCGATGGTAAATTTGAAGAATTGAAGGATCTCGAGAAGCGTTGTCTGCTCAATAATGCAAAACACAAAGATTGGGAATGCACCGAAGAACTCATGAAGAAAACCAAAGATGGAAAGGCTCTTTACATGCACTGTCTCCCTGCAGATATTACCTCGGTGAGCTGTAAGGAAGGTGAGGTAGAAGCTTCAGTTTTTGACCGGTATCGTGTGCCTTTGTACAAAGAAGCTTCCTATAAGCCATACATTATTGCAGCAATGATATTCCTTGCAAAATTCCAGAATCCGAGTGCAAAACTTAACGAACTGTTAGAGGCAGCCAAAAAGCGCATCAGCTAATTGTTTCAATCGTTTCACAATGACATATATCCCGGTGGTGCTTAGCGTACCCCGGGATATATTGTTTTTACGCCCTTAGAACCAGAATAATCGATGAAATTGTGTGAATCACGTTCCCCGTCTGAGTGATAATCACAACTGGAGTTTGTTGCTGATTGTTGCAATTTTACTTGTCCCTCTTCTTGCCTAATGGTATCCTTCTAAAAAGGAGACTGATGTTATATGAATGCGGATGTTCGTAAACGTTTGATAGCAGTGGCGGCAGGACGTCAAGAAGCAGATTTAGTTATTTCGAATGCTCAAGTGGTGGATGTGTACTCCGGAACAGTTAGGCATGCCGATATTGCTATTGCAGATGGATACATTGCCGGAGTGGGCTCGTACGAAGGAAAAGAAACATTCGATGTGCATGGGGATTACGTACTTCCAGGTTTAATTGATAGTCATGTGCATATAGAATCGGCATTGGTGGATCCCGCATCATTTTCAGATCTGGTAGTACCTCGTGGAACAACAACTGTCATAGCCGACCCTCATGAAATCTGTAATGTATGTGGACTCGCAGGGTTGGATTATATGATTGAGTCAGCAAAGCATCTTCCCCTCGATATTTTTTACATGTTACCTTCCTGTGTCCCGGCTACTTTTTTCGAACATGCAGGGGCAATACTTGATGCTCAATCTCTTTCTCAACGGATAGAACATGAACGTGTGCTCGGTCTCGGTGAGATGATGGATATGGTCGGAACAGTAAATGGAGATGATCATATTATCGATAAATTGGCTGTTGCAGATCGAACAGGGAAATTGATAGATGGACATGCTCCTGGACTGCATGGGCGTGAGTTATGTGCATATGCAGCTGCTGGAATACACACCGATCATGAGTGTGCTACCCCTGAAGAACTGCAGGAACGCATATCTTCTGGTATGTATGTACTCTTACGCGAAGGTTCGGCATGTAAAGATCTAAAAAATCTTTTGCCCGGAGTAACTGCTGAGAATGCCCATATGTGTCTCTTTTGTACCGATGATCGACAGCCACGAAGTATTCTGGAACATGGCCATATTGATAATCACCTACGCATTGCAGTCTCTGAGGGACTTGATCCCATCCTCGCAATACGAATGGCTACTATGCATGCCGCTCAATGTTTTCGGCTGTATGATAGAGGTGCCATTGCACCCGGTAAGCGAGCAGATATTATTACTGTTAATAATCTTACAGATTTTACTGTCAACCATGTGTTCACACAGGGTATACGATATGTTCCTCCCACTACAGAGATAGAAAGACCGATATCACCGAGTGTAAGCGGTCGAGTCAATATTGGAGCTTTTAGTGTTGATTCCTTGCGGTTATCGCTTAAATCCACTCATGTGCGAGTCATTGAAGTAACCCCCGGATCTGTAGTAACCACAGAAGGAAATGCTCAAATAGAGCTGGATAACTCAGGATACTATAGTCACAACCCTGAGATGGATATCGTTAAGCTGGCTGTAGTTGAACGGCATGAAGGAACTGGAAATGTAGGCCTGGCACTGTTGAGGGGATACGGGATTTCAGGTGGGGCGATAGCTACTACCATTGCACACGATTCACACAACATCATTGTGGCAGGCGATACTGACGATGACATGGCTCTTGCTGTTACTACACTGGAAAAATTAGGTGGTGGCATTGTGATGGTTCGACGAGGAGTTGTTCTTGATTCGCTTCCTTTGCCGATTGCTGGGTTAATGACACCGAGAGGTGGGTCGTTTGTGCAGGAGAAGTTTCAAACAATGCATACGCTCGCAGTCCAAAAGCTCCATGTACATAAGGATATTGATCCTTTTATGACGTTAAGCTTCATGGCACTACCGGTCATACCTCACCTTAAGGTAACCGATATGGGATTGTTCGATGTAGATGCTTTTACGTTCGTTCCTCTCGAGTTAGCCTGAGCGTTCAATACTCGTTCTTAAGTAAAAAATCCGCACCATGACAGTGCGGATTTTTTATTAATTGAAATTATGATGTTAGCCGAGAATCAGCTTCAATAGTAACAGGATGGCAATAATAACCATGGTAGGGCTGATCTGCTTTGCTTTTCCGGTGAAAAGCTTCAACAGAATCCAGCTCAATGCACCATACATAATACCATTGGCAATCGAGTAGGAAGTAACCATAAGCAGAATGGTGAGGAATGCTGGGATCGCTTCGGTTCCTTCATCAAAATCAATGTCCTTAACAGGAGAAATCATGAACAGACCAACAAGAATCAAAGTCGGTGCTGTTGCAGCTCCAGGTATGGAGATGAATAGTGGTGAAAGGAAAAGTGAGATAAGGAAGAGGACCGCAACTGTAAGACTGGTTAATCCAGTTTTTCCACCTTCAGAAACTCCAGCTGAGCTCTCAACATAGGTAGTTACGGTAGAAGTTCCCAGCATAGCACCAACGGTTGTACCAATAGCATCTGCAAAAAGAGCCTCTTTACATTTTGGGATTGATCCGTCTTTTTCAAGAATGTCTGCCTTTGTAGCACATCCGATAAGGGTTCCAACGGTGTCGAACATATCGACAAAGAGGAAAGTAAAGACAATAACAATCATGTCGATGCTGAAAATGTCACTGAATGAGAAAGCGAGGAAGGTAGGAGCCAATGATGGAGGAGCAAAACTGCCGCCTGCCCATGAGGTAACTCCAAATGGGATACCGACAAAGGTAGTACCGATAATACCGATTAAGAGTGCTCCACGGACTTTGAATGCTACGAGAACACTCGTAATCACAAGACCGATCATAGCAACAAGTGCAGTTCCGTGTGTAATGTCACCGAGTTCTACGAGCGTGGCTCCATCAACAATGATACCAGCATTCTGTAATCCAATAAAAGCAATAAAAAGCCCGATACCTACGCTAATGGCCTTTTTCATGTTCGTTGGTATTGAGTTTACAATTGCTTCACGGATATTGAAGGCGGTTAGGATAATAAAGATAATACCTTCAATGAAAACAGCAGTCAGTGCCTGTTGCCAGGTATATCCCATGGTGATAACAACGGTGTAGGCAAAAAATGCATTCAGTCCCATTCCCGGTGCAAGGGCGAATGGTAAGTTTGCAAGAAATGCCATTACCAGTGTTGCGATTGCCGCCGACAGAGCTGTTGCAGTAAATACTGCACCAAAATCCATGCCTGCGTCTGCTAACATGAGGGGGTTTACAATTAAGATGTAGGCCATCGTAAGAAACGTGGTAACACCCGCAAGCACCTCAGTCCGCACATTCGTTTTGTGCTCGGTGAGCTTAAAAAATTTTTCCATCTGATCACTCCTTAACAGTGGATATTTCGTTGTCTTTATTCTATCCGTCTCAGAGCAATTTGTACAGAAAAATTTAAGAATTAGTAGGTTTATTAGAAAAATTTTGCTCAATACAAAAATAGATCAGGAATGAATTCTGGATATAACCAAATGGCCGAGGTGCATAAAGGTTTCTATATGAGTATCGTACAACTGGGACAACAGTGAACTGGTGAGAACTTCGTGTGCCGGTCCGCTATGTAATAGACTGCTATGATCTATCATGGCAACTATATGAGCACATTCAGCGGCTACTGATGGATCGTGTGTGGTGAAGAAAAGAGTAATACCTTGGGAAGATAATGTTCTCAGTATTGAAATAACTTTTGCAGTATTTCCCGGATCCAGACTGCTTGTAGGTTCATCAAGCAGTAAAATCCTGGGTTGTTGAGCCAAAGCTCGTGCAAGAAGTACAAGCTGATGTTCTCCACCGCTCAGCGTTGTAATAGATCGATGGGCTATTGATTCAATTCCAACTTGTTTGATTGCATCATACGCTATATGAATATCATGCTTCGTAGGTGCAGCAAGCTCATGAATATAGGGTGATCTTCCAAATAAAACATATTCAAGAACCGTAAAACTGAATCTTGCCCCCTCTTCCTGTGGAACAAGACTCATGGTCTGCCCGAGTTTTCTTTTTGAATATAACGACAACGGTGTTCCGAATAATTCAATGGTACCTGTCTCTGGTATTCTCCATCGGAGCAATAAATCCATGAGTGTCGATTTTCCAGCACCATTAGGACCAAGCAGTACAGTGGTCTGAGCCTCCGGGATATCAAGTGACAAGTCTAGAACTGCCGGGTGCTCTCTACCAGGGTAGGTATAGGTCACATGGTTGAGTGAGACAGCAGGTTTCATAGTTGTACCTCAGTCTGCTTGCGCGAGAGAATTACGATGAAGAGTAGTGCCCCAATCAGACTAGTCAGTACACCGAGGGGAATTTCGCTGGATAAAAGTGTTCGGCCTACTGTGTCACATATGAGAAGAAAGCCCCCACCTAATATGAGAGAACCTGGGAGTGAGAATCGGGCATCCGATCCAAGTAATCTCCGAGATAGATGCGGAATAATCAGTCCAACCCATCCCACAAGACCAGCAACAGAGATAATTGCCGTTGTTGCAACAGTAGCAATGAAAAGAAGAAGTGACTTTTCCCGGTTCACCGAGAGTCCTATGGCATGAGCACTTCGCTCATCAAGTGACAGGATGTTTACTCTCCATCGCACCGATAGAAGTATGAGAAGTGAAACCCATAGGGTAGGGAGTACACTCCATGCGGTACTCCATGTGCTGTTCCACAATCCTCCCATGATCCAAAATGTAATATCCTGCAGACTGGTGGTGGGATCAGCCACAAGTTTTATGATAGACAAACCCGCAGAATAGAGAGCTCCGATTGCAATACCAGAGAGTATCAGCCGGAGAATCCATCCACCAAACCTGAACTGTTTCGCCAGCCAGTATGCGGCAATAAGTGCAAGTAATCCAAATGTCGTAGCACTTAACTGTACAAGAATAGGTGAAAATCCCCATACCGTAATTGCCAGAGCAGCACCAAATGCCGCCCCTTGACTTACTCCTAGGAATCCAGGTTCCACTAAAGGATTTGCGAATAGCATCTGAAATACGAATCCGGCTGCTGCAAGGGCCGCACCGCCTGTAATTGCGAGTAACATACGCGGTAGACGTACCCCAATAATCACTTGTTGGAGCATGGGATCAGATAAAAGGGTCAATGGGTGAGCCACTCCGGCTGAAGGATATCTTCCTGCAAAAAGTGATACAAATGTAATAACTACTAGTAGAGCTCCCGATATAATCAGTCGTTTACGATACTCATGAGTAATGGATTTATAATGAGAGTGTTCTCTGGTGCTATCCGATGCTTTCTTCATAGTGGATGTACGGAAGTCTGATACTGGTTAATTAATGCATCAAGAACCGACTGGTCGGTAATTCCATAGAATTCGGAATAGAAGGACACAATCTCATCTTCCATGGAAAAATCGGGAAAGAGTGTTGGATGTAATTCTGCTGCGAGCCATTGTAGTGCAAGAATCCATCGAGAATCGGATTGGATGTAATTCATGACATCGCCAGGAGTACCCTTTACCATCTGCTCTGAAACTGCACGAAGATTCTGCCACTGAGCTTGTCCATATATAGATTGAAGATATGGCCGAACAGATGTTTGATAACTTATGAGGAATATTTTTTCGGGGTCCCACGCTGCTATCTGTTCAAATGATACTTTTCTCCAAGCTTGAGAATCGAGTGAACTTTGAGACCAGATGGGTTTTGCTCCTGCCAACTCCGTGATTACTGTTTGTATCCAGTTTTGAGGAGCCACGCTGAAGGCAGTAACACCATCAGCAGCGGCTACCTGCATCATAAGGACGGTAGGTTTATCTTCATCCGCAAGCATAGCAATTTTCTGAGATACCTCTGATTCTCTTCGCTCAAAACCTGCGATTACTCGTATCGGAGTTGTGGTATCCCCCAATATTTTGCCAAGTTCGATGATTTCTGATTTCCACGAAGCTGGTGTCTCAAGATCCATGACAAACACAGGAATATTAAAGGGCTCCAATAACTTCACAACAGAGTCATAATTTCTTGTCTTAGTAAGAACTAAATCAGGATTGTGAGCGATGATCTCTTCTGCACCTACTTGTTGGCCAAGCCTATTCTCGGTAGCAAATTCAGGACGGATTAAGGTGAAAAAGTCTCCAAGACCCTGGTCAGTTTTTGCTAGTACAATATCCATCTCCATTGCCGATGGGAAAAGATAGAGTGCATCAGCGGGCATTACTGCTGCACGTCCAACAACCATAATGCGTTCAATATCTCCTTCGACTGTCACCGTTCTTCCAAGTGCATCAATTGCAGTTCGTGTTGCAGGTGCAGCTTTTTCAGATTCCTGCACTCCTTGTGCTCCAATTGAGCATACCAGAATGAACATGAACATGATTACGAGAACTGCTGTTTTGTGATGTTTATAATCCATGATATTTCCCCAGATGAGTATAAGATGGCTGTATCTTACCATTATGTTTATAAAAATACAACGGGAAATCGTATTCAAAAGAGATCAACGTTGTACGAAACGGCCATCGAGCTTGCATCACTTAGGAATTCGCGGTAATCTCATACTAACGAGCGTTTAGCGAAAACGAACGTTAAGTGAGGCTTTTCATGGAAGATCGAAAATTGGCGGATGAGTTATCTCAAATTTCACGATTCCAGCGTGCTTTAGGAGCATTATCCGGACGAGAGAGAAATGCAATGCTTGAGGCTATTGCACATGCATTAGAGACGCAAAAACCTCGTATTGCGAAAGCAAATGAGCGAGACCTTCTTGCTGCAGATAACGAGCAGCTACCTATTCCTCTACGTAAGAGATTGGTGTGTGATGAAGATAAACTGGATACTATCTGTACAGGGCTTCGGCAAGTCGCCTCACTTGCAGATCCTATTGGTAGAGTTCGCGAGAAGAGGTTGTTGGATACAGGGCTGATTCTCGAGCGGGTAGATGTTCCAATTGGTGTGATTGGCATGATATTTGAATCTCGACCCGATGCCCTGGTTCAGATTTTATCACTCTGTCTAAAAAGTGGTAATGCCATAATCCTTAAAGGTGGAAAAGAGGCACTTCAGACTAATCGTGAACTTGTAGCGATTGTTCGTGAAACTCTGGAACAATTTTCAGTAGGCAGTGGGTGGATTATCCACCTTGAGCAACGGGAAGATGTGCATAAACTGCTTGAAATGAATGAAATAGTCGATCTGTTGATTCCCCGAGGTTCCAATGAGTTTGTCCGATATATCATGGATCATACAAAAATTCCCGTATTAGGGCATGCTGACGGCATCTGTGCTCTCTATGTAGATCAGCACGCCGATATCGATATGGCGGTTTCTGTCGCTGTTGATTCTAAGTGTCAGTATCCTGCAGTATGTAATGCAATTGAAACGCTGCTTGTGCATAAGAAGATAGCACCGCAGTTCCTCCCAAAATTCAGAAGTGCCGTCGAACCATGGTCGGTAATCATTCATGGAGATTCCGCTGTACAGGGGTTTATACCGTGTGTTGCTGCTGCTGCTTCAGATTGGGATACAGAATATCTTGGGTACGAAATAGCCATAAAAGTAGTAAGTTCACCAGAAGAGGCAATAACTCATATAGCTGAACATAGTTCAGGGCACACAGAATGTATCGTAACGGAGGATGTGTCAACTGCTCGTACCTTTCTCAGGGAGGTCGATTCGGCTGATGTCTTCTGGAATTGCAGTACACGATTTGCGGATGGTTTTCGCTTTGGATTAGGTGCAGAAGTCGGCATAAGTACACAAAAGATACATGCGAGGGGACCCGTCGGGCTTGATGGATTAGTAATCGGGAAATGGCTGCTGGCCGGCAAGGGGCATATTGTTGATACCTATGCTAAAGGGAAAGAATTCATCCACGAAGAACTTCCTGTGAATGGAACATCTCTCTATTCGGAGGAAGAGGTATGAGTCGTGACTTTTCTTCGGTTCGTCGTGTCGTCATCAAGGTTGGGTCAAATCTACTCAGCGACAAAACCGGAGTTGATGTTCAACGCATAGATCATGTTGTTTCCGGCATTGCACAGCTTCGTGAAATCGGAATCCAAGTACTCCTCGTCTCTTCAGGTGCTGTTGGTCTAGGGGCGAAGGAGTTAGGAAAAACGAGTGCTGTGAAGCAGACGGCAATGCGACAAGCCTGTGCATCGATTGGACAGCCACTGCTCATGAGTCATTATCGTACAGCATGTAAAGCACATAATTGCATCTGCGCTCAAATTCTCATTACAAGAAGTGAACTGAATGAGCGTCGTACATTCGTAAATCTAAAGAATTCGGTCGCTTCGCTATTTGAATTGGGTGTACTCCCGATATTCAATGAAAATGATGTGGTGAGTACAGCAGAAATTGGTACGGCAGTAGGAGACAATGATCGATTAAGTGCATTTGTGGCGAGTAAAATTGATGCTGATCTCCTCATTCTTCTTACCGATATAGATGGGTTGTATACGAACGATCCTAAACGCGATACACAGGCTAGACTAATCTCGGACATCCCATCTTTGAATGATGAGATTCTGGCTTATGCAGGAAATTCCGGTAGCGTATTTGCAACAGGAGGGATGAAAACAAAACTCCTTGCTGCAAAAATCGCTGCAACTGGAGGCTGTGGAACGGTGATTGCGAGTGGGTATGAATCAGACGTTCTTGTAAGAATTCTCAAGGGCGAAGAAATAGGGACATATATTCATCCTCAAAAAAGACTTAACCAGCGTTCTCGTTGGATTCTCAATACAGTGCCCATGGGGACTATATGGATTGATGAAGGAGCAGAACAGGCTCTTCGTCACCATAAGAGTCTACTTCCCTCAGGTGTAATCTCGGTCTCCGGAGTATTTCACGAAGGTGATGTAGTTATGGTCAATAATGTTGCTAAAGCCGTACCGTATTATAACAGTACAGAAATTAGCGAGATGGCAGGATGTCAGAGCAAAGACATTCCGAAAGTGCTTGGAAAGGGGAAGCCCGATGTGTTGTTCAGACCGGAAGACATCGTGTTTTTAGACTATGAAACATAATTATCAAATCTTTCATAGAAAACAGGATATTGGAAAGCGCATTAGTCTATTACATAGAGAAGAGACGCTCTCTGTGGGTATGGTTGCCACAGATGGTGGTGAAACGCTTGCCCAATCAATAGAAAATCTTTCGCAGTTTTCCCGATGGCCTGTTCATGTACTTATGAATGAGGAGCAAGGGAGATTGCCTGAGCTGCGCAAACGTTTCCCTTTTGTGACGTTCATCGTATTCTCCACGCCAGTATCTTTCGGGACCTTGGCGAATGCGATGGCAAATGAGTGCTACACAACGTTCTTTTATCTTACTCGGAGCGATGTTTATTGTGAGAGCATCGATTTTGATACCGCAATCTCACTGCTTCATAGAAGTGATAAACCAGCTGCTGTTACACCCAGACTGACTAATCGTCAGGGAGAACCTATACCTGTAATTCAAGTACCATTACTCAGAAATGGGCTTATAGATCCTCTTTCGTTCCCTCCAAGACAGGAAGTGACTCCTACCTTATATCCTTTTTTAGGCCTGGGTATGTATGAGCGGGCACTATTTCAACGGCTTCGTGGTTTTGATGATTTTGTAGGTGGAACCTATTGGCAATCACTCGATTTTGGGCTTCGAGCATGGCTCTACGGGTACCCTATTATCAATCTGGCATCGTTGAGTTGCTCATTCATCAATCGGCACTATATTATTGAAGACCGATCAGAGCGGGAGGGTATGAAGCGGGTACACACACGAGCTCTTGGAGTTCGGCAGATGAACGGTAAGAACTATCCAAAACGAGCTGGAAAATATGCAGATTCACACACTCACGCAGAGGTTAAGAAGCGAATAGCCCTGTATAAGACCGATTTTCAACAATTAGTTGACCAGTGGAAAGCCCCAGAGGAATTGTCTCATGTATAGGTTTTTGCGAATTTTTATAGTTCTTCTCATGCTTCTCGGTATAAGTGGAGCTCTTTGTGCTCAAGTGAAGGAATTTAAAGAATCGCCTTTTTTGTATCCGGTTAGCACTGTAATACTTGATGCTGGACATGGCGGGCACGATCCAGGTGCACTGATACGTTTCTCTGATTACGCTGGGGAAGAGTTACTTGAAAAAGAGATTGTTTTAGATATTACGAAGCAAGTCGCCCAATTATTACGCCAGTGGTATCCAGATTTACAGGTTATACTTACTCGAAATAGCGATGATTTTCTCTCATTACAGCAACGTGCTGATATAGCTGCACGTACAAACCCAGGTGTTGGAGCCTCTAGTATATTTATTTCGATTCATGCAAATTCATCCAACGCTTCCGATGCTTCAGGTGTAGAATTCTTAGTAAAACGGGCAGATAAGCGTGTGAGATTTCTTGTTCATGATGTTGATACATGGACAATAATGCGATATGCAAATCATACAGTGGACGAACTCAATCAATTGTTGAATCGGGCAAATATTCTGTTGGCCTCACAACTTGAACAACGATTTTTGGAACAATTCCCGACTGTGCGAAATCGGGGAATCAAAGAGCAGGACATCTGGGTACTCAATGCCAGCAAGGTTCCTTCTGTGCTTATTGAGATTGGCTTTCTTAGTAATCCTGAAGATGCACAAAACATGCAGAACCCTGACTGGAGATCTCAAGTCGCACACGCAATTGCCCGTGGAATAGCAGACTCTCTTAATCCCGGCTCGTCCGCATTCTTCCCTGAATAACCAACTCTGTCTTTAACGCTTTTAATTGTTCAGACAACGATACCTTGTATATATGTGGATTTATCATTCGTTTGTATGTTTTATGAAAACTATCCAAATTTTTTCTGACTTGCTTTTGTATTTCAATCAGTTTTGGAGCATGTTTAACAATGTTACCTTCAACCATATAAGGTTTTAGAAGAGGTATAACTTTTGTAAAGTGTCCCTGCTTCAACGTGAAAAAATCTGCTTGGTTGGATGGGTGGTGAAACGTATAATCTCTATCACCACGTAAATCTTCATTTTCCAAGGTGATAAGATCACCTAATGCAGAACCATCTGCATTGAAGAATCGCCAAACTTGCTTGCATCCTGGGTTTGTAGCTTTTTCAAACGAGTTGCTTATCTTCATCGTTGGCAGCCAGGAACCGTCGGGTAATCGCCTTGCAGCTAATTTATATACGCCGTTGAGTGAACTTTGTGACCCACCAGTAACGAGATGAGTCCCAATTCCCCATGAATCAATGGGAACTTCATCATGCTTCAGGTTTTCAATAATCTCTTCGGTTAAATCATTAGAAACATAAATACGCGTATCATGTAATCCCGCTGCATCCAGTTTTCTCCGAATTTCACGTGAAAGGTAACTCAAGTCTCCACTGTCTATGCGGACACCGCAGGATTTGCCTTTGGACTGTAATTCTTTGGCAACGATAATGGCATGTTCTATGCCCGATCCTAACGTGTCATAGGTATCTATGAGAAGAATAGTGTGGTCGGGATAAATTTCTGCATATGCTCTGAATGCATCGAGCTCATTTTCAAACGCCATTACCCAGGAATGAGCCATGGTACCAGCTACAGGTATGCCAAAAATCTTTCCCGCAAGTGTGTTGCTCGTTGCACTGCAACCCCCGATAAAAGCAGCTCTCGATGCTGATATTGCACCATCCGGTCCCTGAGCTCTTCTAAGTCCGAATTCCATGATTTCACCACCTTCCGATGCATGATACACACGGGAGGCTTTCGTTGCGATGAGTGATTGGAAGTTGATTGTATTCAATAGCATTCCCTCAATAAGCTGTGCTTCCATCATAGGTGCATCAACCTTAATGAGTGGTTCACCAGGGAATACCACGGAACCCTCATCCATCGCGTAAATTGTGCCGGTAAATCTAAAATCCATCAGATATTCAAGGAATTCCTCCTTAAACTTCCCTAGGGAGCGAAGATACTCTATATCACGCTTGCTAAAGGTAAATGCTTCTATTTTTTTAAGTAAATCATTCAAGCCTGCAAATACCACATATCCGCCATTAAAAGGATTCGTCCTATAGAACATATCAAACACTACGCGAGAATCTTTCTTGGTTAAGAAGTATCCCTGCATCATGGTAAGCTCATAAAAATCTGTAGAAAGAGCTGAAAGTGTCATGCTGACCCCCTTAACGCTTGCCGGTAATTTCTGAGAACCCGGTGTACGGTACGAGATTTTTCGGTATGCCTATGGAACCATCCTCCCGTTGGAAATTTTCCATGATTGCAACTAATGCACGAGATACAGCAATCGCGGTACCATTGAGCAGGTGTACGTAATTTGTTTTCCCCTCACTGTCTCTATAGCGAATGTTGAGTCTTCGTGCCTGATAGTCGGTACAGTTGCTCGTACTTGTAACTTCTCCATACTCTCCATCAGATCCTCTTCCCGGCATCCATGCTTCAATATCAAACTTTCGGTATGCGGGAGCTCCGAGATCCCCCGTACAGGTATCGACCACTCGGTACGGAATTTCCAATCCCTGAAAAATATGCTCTTCAATCGTCAGGAGCTCTTGGTGGATTGAATCAGAATCTTCAGGATGGGCGTATACGAACATTTCAACCTTTGAAAATTGATGCACCCTGTAGAGCCCCTTCGAGTATTGACCAGCTCCACCAGCCTCTCTTCTGAAGCAATGGGAGAGTCCTGCAAGCTTAATAGGCAAATCACTTTCAGAAAGAATTTTCCCCGCATGATATCCACCGAGAGTGATTTCCGCAGTACCTACCAGACAGGTGTCCGTACCTTCAATGGTGTAAATGTTACTCTCTTCACCTCGAGGGTTGAACCCAATTCCTTCCAACACCTCTTCACGTGCAATGTCGGGTGTTATGGTGGGAGTAAAACCACGTTGCCGTAACAGGTCAAGTGCATAACGTTCTAAAGCAAGTTCGAGAATTACTGCCTCGTTTTTTAGGTAATAGAACTTAGCACCGGATACTCGCGTAGCAGTATCAAAATCAATGAGATCTAATGCTTCACCTAGTTGCACATGATCTTTGGGTGCAAATGAAAATTGAGTGGGATTTCCCCAGCGTTTGATTTCAAGATTATCTGTGTCGAGTTTCCCAATTGGAGCTTCGGGATGAGCATAGTTTGGAATTGTTTTTGCAAGATTAAGATAGTTCTGTTCTACTTTTTGCAGTTGTTCCTCTTTTTGAGCAATCTCTTCTTTAAGAGCTTTTCCTTCTGCAATTAACGTTTGTCGAGTCTCCTGGTCGAGTTTTTGTTTCATGCGAGCAGCATTCTCATTTCGTTTTGCTCGAAGCATTTCACTCTCCTGTAAGAGAGAAGAGCGTGTATCCTGAAGTTCAATCAATGTGTCTAAATCTACATGCATGCCTCTATGAGCAATATTTGCAGCAATCTCATCTTTTCTTGTTTTCAATTCTTTTATATCAATCATGTAATTCCTCGTTGTTGTATTACTGTTTTGCTCTCAGTTCCATTTCGATTGCACCCTGGCTCGCTGCTTCAACCGATTCCATGAGTGTTCCGGAAAACCCCTGTTCATATAAAACCTGCATGGTCTTCACCGTTAGTCCGGCAGGAGAACACACCTGTGTGAGAAGTTCCTGGGGGTGACGTTTTGTTTGACGAACCAGTGCCGTTGCACTTTCAACGGTGTCGCTGATTAACGAGAGTGCGGTGGTGTAGGGAAGCCCTTCATGCACTCCTCCCATTGCAATCCCATGTAGGAATTCAAATGCAGTGGCAATTGCAGAGCCTGATACGCCGATGAATGCTGAAAAAAGATGTTCCGGTAATAGATGTGCTGAGCCGAACGACTGTGAAAAATGTAGCACGATATCCTGCAATTCCAAAGAAGCTTCCGGATGCACAGCTACTGCAGTAACTGCCTTTTGTATTGATGCAGCAATATTTGGCATGATACGAGCTATATTCTTTGAGTTAACATAGGTACTTAATGTATCTAAAGAAATACCGGCAGCAATAGAAATCCACAATTTCCCGTCGTACTTTCGCAATTCTGGTGCCAAACTCGGAAGCACTTGGGGTTTTACTGCAAGTACAACAATATCGGCTTTTTCCATAAGTTCATCGAATGAACATGCTTGAGCCCCAGTTGTTTGAGCAGCTTGTTGCGCAACATGTGTCTGAATATCATATACAAGTACGTTCCATGTGTTTGTGGGCACAACACTATGAAGAATTGCTCCTCCCATATTTCCACATCCAATAAATCCCATGGTTTTCATAGGTGACTCCTTTTTTATTGTTAAAACTGCTCCCAAGTGAGCCTATGCAGCTCTCCTTGCGATTCGAGTGAGGAGAATTGCATTTGCCGCTCATATTCATACGCTCCTACAGCGACACTATTTGATAAATTCAGTGATCGGGCATGCTCCCTCATCGGGATACGGATACACTGAGAAGGATAACGGATGAGAATTGACTCACTGATACCTGCCGACTCTTTTCCAAATACTAAGAAAGCATCTGTTCCATAGGCAACATCCGCATATGTCTGACGAGCTTTCGTGGTAAAAAACCAGAGTGGATCGTTTCCATGTTCGGCGAAAAAGGTTTCAATAGAATCATGATGTCGGACATCGAGCAAATGCCAATAATCCAGTCCCGCACGTCTCACCTGTTTATCTGTTATAGTGAATCCAAGGGGATGAACAAGATGCAGTGTCGCTCCTAATGCAGCACAGGTCCGGGCAATATTTCCCGTATTCTGAGGGATTTCTGGTTCAAAAAGCACAATATGCAACGCCATAATTAGCGATCACTCCTCACATCTGCGTGTTCTCGTTACTGTATCACCAATTTCAAGAAGCCTGCAAGAGGAGCTTCATATGTGTTTCTCTCAATCCTTTTCATTACTTTGATTATTTTCGGGAGTATTGAGGAGACTTGCTTTTTTCAGTGAACGACCTTTTGTTCTCAGTGCGAGAACCGTACGCTCTAAATCCTGCTTACGTTTAAAGGGATCCTCAAATAATTCCTGCTGAACAATTAAAGGTGTTTGGTAGACATTATGTAAACCCACACCTATGAGTCGTACGGGTTGTGGTTCCCTCCATTTTTTTACTAACAGATCTTTTGCTTCTTCATACACCTGTTCTGCAGAGTAGATGGGATTTTCTACTGTTTTTTGTGCAGAGATCGTAGTAAAGTCGCTAAATCGTAATTTTATTGCTACCGTATGGGCACTTACTTGCTCTTCAAGTGCTCTGAACATGATTTCATGACTCATAGCAAGGAGGTTCTGTTCAAGCACTGTAGTTTTTTTAACATCAACAGGGAATGTCATTTCTGTGCTGATTGAACGTGATTTCGTTATTCCTGTATGTACACCCGGATCAATTCCCCTGCAGACTTTATAAAGGTATGCTCCAGTAGCCTCTCCAAACATGTTTTTCAAATGGAGTTCAGAATAGGTACGAAGTTGTGGAACAGTAGTAATGTGGTGTTTTGCTAAGTTGGAAAGTGTGGTATCGCCAATTCCCCAGAGTTTTTGTAGTCCCACCGCATCTACAAAAGCGATCTCCTTTCCCTCTGATACTCGGCAGAGACCGTCGGGTTTATCATAATCACTTGCCATTTTTGCAATAAATCTACTAGGACCTATCCCCACACTAATTATCAGACCAGTCTCATTTTTAATACGTTGCTTGAGTAGGATTCCTGCCTCTCTCGGTTTCCCGAAGAGTCGCTCAGTACCTGTCATATCGAGAAATGCTTCATCTATGGAAATTTGTTGAACTAGCGGACTAAAAGTGGAAAGTATGGCAATCACCTGGCGGCTCACCTCGCTGTATCGATTCATTCTGCCTGGGACAAATATGCCTTGTGGACACAACTTTTTCGCTTGATATGTTGGCATTGCCGAATGGACACCATAGGCACGTGCCTCGTAGGAGCAGGCAGAAACCACACCACGATTACTTTGTCCTCCCACAATCACCGGTTTTCCACGATATTCTGCGTGGTCAAGCTGCTCGACCGATGCATAAAATGCATCCATATCTACATGAAACCAGACAATTTGCACAGGACTACTCCACAGCTACAGTCTTTCGATCGGTTCGTCGAGTATAGGTATCAAAACCTTCTTCGATCAGCACCGAAAGAAGGCGAGGCCAATCATAGCCCATGGATTGAGCAAGTTTAGGGAAATGACTTGTAGCGGTCATTCCCGGAATAGTATTTATTTCGTTGAAATAGATGGCCTTCTCCTCAGGGAGGTAGAAAAAATCGATTCGAGCATATCCCTCTACACCAATTATCCGTGCAAGTTCCAATGCATATGAGGAAACAGCCTGTGCAATTCCAGTAGGTACATCGGCAGGAATCTGCATAAAGGCACAATGGTCACTAAGGTATTTCTGTTCGTAGGTGACCAGCTTGTGCTGCTCTTTCAAAGGATCAATGAGCATGCCTGGGTCGCTGACGCTGATTGAGTTTCCTTCGGTAACGACTGCAACCTCAAGTTCTTGCATATGTTCCAGATAGGGTTCAATCATAATGTACTGACTTAAAACAGCTACCTCGTTGAGAGCTTCCCATACTGTTTTCTCATTAACTGGAGAAACTACGGTTACACCAATTGAAGAGCCTCCATCTTCCGGTTTCACTACTATCTTTGTTCCGATACGGTCATGAATCTCCTGAACAAGCTGAACCATATATGGATCTTGATCTCCCTGCAAAGTATGAAGTTTTCTTCGCTCTACAACCATCGCAGGCAGTGTCGGTACAGAAATTTCTCCTGCAAGGATTTTTGTGGTAAATTTTCTCATTCCATTCGCAGAGGCCTCTACACTGCAGCCTATACAGGGTATATGAGCCATGTCGAGAAGCCCCTGCACTTTACCATCTTCTCCTCCGTAGCCATGAGCAAGAGGGAACGCAATATCTACCTGGATTTTTTCTCCATTAGCGAGTTTGAATATTCCAAGTCCTGCACGAATAACTACCTCTTCAGCCGGGATAAAATCACCCGTAAGGGCAATTGGTGACGATGTAATCTCATTCGTGTGCAAAGACCAACGACCATGCCGCGAAATTGCGATGGGAATAGGGGTGTATCCACTTTTCACCAGTTGCTCACACACCGTACTTGCAGAACGACATGAGACTTTATGTTCTACTGACTCTCCACCATATAAAATAGCCACATGAAACTGCTTATGCATGCTCTTTCTCCCATTCATGTGCCAATTGTAGCACAGTTTCAGATTCGTTCCATGCGATGGACCGATTTCTATACTGAATGGTGCGCTCATGACTTTTTGCCAATAGCAAAAGCACGTCTCCCTGTTTACAGTAGGACAGAGCCTGTCTTATTGCCTCTTTTCTGTCGTGTATGCGAAATATTTCAGGTGGTGACAGGGTGCTGATAATTCCCCTTTCCAGATCATCAAGTATTTGTTCAGGCGACTCTCCCCGGGGATCTTCATCGGTAAGAAAAACTGCATGACACCATGTTGCTGCAACATTTCCCATAGGCTCTCTCTTGCTTCTATCACGTTCTCCGGCAGCTCCGAACAGCGCAATTATACGAGCATGTGGAAGGTGTTCGCGGATATGACTGAACAGGAACTTGAAGGCCTGTTCCGTGTGAGCAAAGTCAACAATGATCATAAAAGGGAATGAGGTTTTAATCTCTTCGAATCTTCCAGCAATTCTCGGTAGCACACCAGTTTCTTTTGACCATAATGAAAGCGAAGAAGGCAGTGAAACGAATGAACCCAGCAGAGCTCCGAGAGCGTTCTCAGCGTAACAAGACTGGCCATAGGGCAGGGTGATGTGTTTCACTTGACGATTAAAGGCGACTTCAATAGTTCTCGAAAAAAGTGTGGCACACACTGTTCGTGCAGTAAGCGCAGCGTGTGTTGTCTGGTCACTCCATGCATAGGTATACACAGTTACAGATGATTTTTTTGCTGCATATACCTCATCTAGATAGACAAAATCGTGTGGAATCACTACCCATCCGTTTTCCTGAACTTGTCGAACTAAATTCATTTTTGCATCAACATATCGTTCTACGGTTCCATGAAACTCCAGATGTTCTCGTGTTATGGGGGTGAGAATTGCACCAGAGAAAGAAATATCTATCAGGCGGGCTCCTTCAGAGGAAAGGCCATGGCTTGTTGTCTCTAAAACTACCGTATTACAATTCTGTTTTCTGCACCGTGAGAGAAATTGGTATAATTCTGGTGCTTCGGGTGTACTTTGTCGATATGGACTGACTACTTTTCCCTTTCCATCATCCAGAGAGACTGTAGTAAGCAATCCACATTTCTGGTCACTTGCTGTGTATAGATACCAAAGAAATTCACAGGTCGTTGATTTTCCATCCGTTCCTGTTACTCCAATTATCTGTTCTGGTAGCGGTCCTGCTAGTGCTCTACTGAACAGAGAAGCGAGTCTTCTTGGATGCGGATGTATTATGTAGAGAACTTCAGGGTGGTATGCAGCAATACTATGTTCAAGCACTACAGCCCTGGCACCTCGAAGAATTGCTTCCTCAATAAAACTGTGTCCGTCAACGTGTTTCCCAGTTAGAGCGATGTATAAGGAATTTTCAGAGCACGTTTGTGCTGAGAATGTGATATGATTGATGTAAGGGTCCGAATTGCCCATAATTCTACATTCAGAACGGACCTTGTCATTTGTCCATAACACTGATAATCTTTTCATCGGATACCCTTTTCCAGTCATCGTATCAGCGTTCATTCCGTTTTACAAGCTGGTGAGCTTAAGGAGTCTAAGTGGCAATTTCGTTACCACGCTATGAGACAGACCAACTTATCTCTGTAATTGGAAGCAAACGTCCTATAGCTGAACACCTTCGTATCATACTCTCCAGCCTGGCTGAACACGCGAAGCATACGCTGTTTCTCGATCCATTTTGTGGATCTGGTACGGTATCACGAATTGCAAGAAGTTTAGGTTTCTCTGTTCGAGCAAGCGACTTGGAACCATTTTCATTCATTATCAACCATGTGTACCTCACATTGTCACATGATGACTTGCTGCCACTTTTCACTGAGATGGGGGGAATTGACGCGTATCTTTCTTTACTTAATCTTGAAGGATTGTATGCATCGTTAGAGCGGGACAATCTGTCACATGCTTACCTGAGTAGACACTATGCTCCTCAATCTGATACCCACTTTGATGCGAATAAAGAACGTCTCTTTTTTACACCAGGTAATGCACGATTTATTGATGCAGTTCGGGACGAAATTGAACATGCATGGTTAGAGAAACGAATTACTGCAAGAGAGAAGGCTATTCTCCTCACTTCAATCATCTACGAAGCTTCTCGAAAAGCAAATACTTCGGGTTCCTTCACTGCTTACCATAAGCGTTTCACGACCGAGCGAGGAAAG
The DNA here is from genome assembly GCA_964616275.1 of uncultured Spirochaetaceae bacterium. Lineage (GTDB taxonomy): Bacteria > Spirochaetota > Spirochaetia > Sphaerochaetales > Sphaerochaetaceae > CAYZJV01. Next base: position 40,135 of record CAZTUL010000002.1, read on the forward strand.
CCGCGAACGCGTATCGTTGAACCATGCCAGCTGCGTGCTCCTGTACTCCCGGATGTGCAATCTTCTCCGCCTGGAGAGATGTTCCTCTGTGAGGCTTCGGACCTGGTTAAGCGATATAGTGCGGACATCTGTTATCTTGATCCGCCAGCAACAGTGCATCAATACGGGAGTGCCTATCACTTACTCAATTCAATTACGTTGTGGGATAATTACACGCCATCAAATCGTGTCGATGCCAACGGTAAATTGCGTGACCGTTCCGGGATTCGAACAGACTGGAAAAAGACTCATAGTCCCTTCTGTTCTTTACAGCATGCCGATGCAGCTTTTGTTCATCTTCTCAACTCGATTGATGCTCGTCATATAGTTCTCACATATCCATCCGATGGCATCGTGAGTGCAGAGCGAATCTATGAACTGCTACAAATTCGAAATAGTCCTGTCACGGTACTTCCCCTCTATAAACGAAATCGCGGAGGACCACAGGGAAATCACGGAAAAAAACAAATTGAACAGGTGTTTATAACTGGCAAAACCGCATCGCTTGCAATCTCGGTGGGAAAAGGACTCGAATTACTTCCACTTTTTGAACGACTCGATGTACTCACGCAATCGGTTTTTAAGAGTGTGATTACTCTTGATCCGTTTTCTTTTATTGGTGGAATAATACTTGATGGTTTACCCGGCATAGAGGTTCTTATGGCGATTTCGGAGAACGAGCTGGCACACCATATAGATTATTTGGAGAAGCAAAGATGCAGTTCCGATGAAGAGGCTATGAGTATATTGTTTCTCTCTTGCGTGCAGAAAAATCCATTCACCGATGGTGCTGAACGTGCCCGACTTGAAAAACGGCTATTTAGTCTCTTGCGTCGACACCTGGAACATACAGGTGAAAAAGAAAAACCAAAGGTGCTCGCACGATTTTTGCAGCTCTTAGAACAGGTCGGTCCCACCGATGTCACCACCTCTCCCATGATTCAACGATTGTTTTCTTTCCTGAAAATAGCCTATGATGAAAGTGCGGAGGACTCTCGTGAACCATAGAGCTGTACATATGTATTTACTTATTATGCTCGTGTTGTTCGTTGGCAGCAATTCCATATATGGTGAGACTTCTCACGCTTTTGATGCAGAGGATCGTTTTAGTAACCTACGTACATTAGCAATGGGGTCGGCAGGTATTGCCCTTTTTGATTCAGGCGATTCGTTTTACAAAAATCCTGCAGCACTCTACAGAAATCCAGATACACAGTTTAAAGTTGGGCTTGGCTATGCTGATTCGGTAGGAGACGACGGTTCACCGATTCCCTGGATTCAACAACCGGAAGCTTCTATGAATATGCTTTTTAGTAATCGCTATGTCGCCTTGTCTATCGGGTTAGGTAATATCTTACAGAAAAGGGAACTATCTGATCCAATCCCGGCCGACCGGGAACATTATGCTGCTAATAATCTTTCTCGGATACAGCTGACCGCAGCCTATGGATGGGAAGCTATAACATTTGGCTTCTACGCAAGGGGTGGAACCATGACTGAGCGAAATGTGACGATTCATGCTACTCAGCCGCTCTTTGATTACATTACCCAAACGTATTTAGATAGATATGAACCAGCCGGCGACTCGGGACAATTGTTCGCTTCTGGATTTGGAGTTCTTCTTTCGTATCAGTGGATTTCAATTGGGTTACTCACAAATTCACTATTTTTGATAGACGAATCAACAAATGAATTAAAACTTGAAGTGGATGAATTTTTTAACAAGTCAGCGCTTGGACTTGCTGTTACTACTCCTAAATTCGACCGCAACAACGAATTGAATCGTCTAGTCGCTCTTTTAGCTTTTGATATTGTGGATATAGGTGATGCAGCAGAACGTTCAGTTCGTATAGGCTTTGAGGGGAAGATACAATTTCTCAGTGATTTTTGGATTGCTTTACGATCTGGATATCGTGAAATACGTCCACTTGGTGAGGCTTTATTCTCTTTTGAGGCGAATGGAGAACTTTCTGCGGGAATTGGGGGTCAGCTTGGATTGATTGGCGTCGATGTTGCCGTAACTATCCCTCTTGATCAGCGGGCGGTCTCAGTCGGTGCGGGAATTTCTTGGAAGCTATGACGCCGCTTGACAATCTTTTTTACGCTGACTATAGTCTTAGCGTATTAACTAACTGTGTAAGGAGTAGTTCATGGCAAAAGCACATAGAGGAGCAGGAATTAGAGACCAGGTATCCAATGGACGAGGAACATGTCCTGTTTGTAAAAGAACCGGAATTAAAGTAGGGTATGAACACGAGGTCGATGGCGCAAAGGCAATGATTTGCAAGCAATGCAACGCTACGTTTAAGAACGCAAAGTAAGCATAGAGGCATGCAGAAAGAGGCTGTCGAATCATGACAGTCTTTTTTTATGGGTGCTGAAGGAGTTGTAGTGGGGATCACATCTTTAGTCGAAGGTAAGAAATTCTTTCTTGTAGGCATAAAGGGAACCGGTATGACCTCACTTGCAACACTTTTGGTCCAATATGGAGCTTGTGTATCTGGATCTGACGTTCCAGAAGTTTTCTCCACCGATTCCACCCTATCTGATTTTAATATTTCATGGGTACATTCATTTGATGAGGCTTTTCTACCTGAAGACGTCTCCATCGTTATTCATTCAGCTGCGTTCAGCAGGGAACAGAACCCACAACTCATTCATGCGAAGAAGAGAAACATTCCCATATATAGTTATCCAGAGTGGTTAGCATGTATGAGCACCGTTATGAAAAGTTTCGGCGTTGCAGGCACGCATGGGAAAACTTCTACCTGTGGATGTACTGAATGGGTGCTTAGAAACACAGGATTGCACTATTTTGCCATGTATGGTGCACATCTCATGGGAAATTGGGGAATAAAGCCTGCACTATCCGACCCCTGTGGGATATTTGAAGCCTGTGAGTATCGTGACCATTTCCTCTCCTATGATCTCGACGGTTTGCTGATTACTGCCATTGAGCATGATCACCCCGATTGGTTCACATCTCATGAACAGCTTTACACATCTTTTCTGTCTGCTGCATTGAAACTTCCTCAGGGAGCACCCCTTATCTGTGGAGTCGATTCGGAATTATCGCGTCGACTTTTTACGGCAGTGAGTGAACAGAGAAGTGATCTTCTCCTGATTTCTTACGGAGAACATCCTTCGAGTATGGTTCGACTGGTTAATTATACTCCGGTAATTCGTGAAGCTTCGTACATGATAAGTACACTCGAAGGATACTTTCACAGCAGTCTGGGTTCGCTGCCCCTTATTCTCAACACAATTGGGGCTTCGTTACTTGCAAGCTGTATGATCTCATCTTGTGCTGAAACTCTTTCAAAAAGGGCATTCGAACTTGTTCATGGATCACTCTTTACCGCTCTTTTACGCGAATCTGAACACTATCCTGGCGTATCAGGACGGCTGGAGGAGCTCAGCATCTTCGGAGAAATAACCTATGTTTCCGACTATGCCCATCACCCAACTGAGATTAGAGTTGCACTGGAGGCTCTCAGAGAACGGTATCCTGATCGGCGAATAGTGACAATCTTTTATCCTCACACAGTCTCACGAACTGTTGCTTATTTTGACCAGTTTGCCGAAGTGCTCCAATCTTCTGATGAACTGATTGTACGTTCGGTATTTGCTTCAGCACGGCATGATGGAGCAGGTGAAGAGGCACGTGCTTTGGGAAAACAACTCGCACAACAGGCTCATGGACGATTTGCTGAAACTCACGAAGACGTTGTAGAAGCTTGTGCAACCATATTGCGCCCCGGTGATGTCTGCGTTACCATGGGTGCAGGTAACTCGAACGGTCTCGCACAACGGATAGCGAAAAATTTAAGGAGCAACTGATGCGGAGTATGACAGGCTACGGTTATGCCGAACAACTTTCTGAGGAATTCTTATTAACTGTTGAAGTTAAGTCGTACAATAATCGTTATATGGAGATAAATCACTCTCTGCCGGGAAGCTTATCACGCTTTGAACAGATTATGGATGATCGTATAAAACAGCATGCAAATCGAGGGCATGTAGAATTGAATGTCCGATTACGACAGCTAAGCAGTGATTTGAATTTGCATGTGGACCAAGGTGCATTATTACAATATCGTCAGGCATTTTCGCAGATTCAAAACCTCACTGAATGCGATTCAAAACCGACATTACAAGATTATATTGCTGCTGATGGCGTACTAGTCTCTGTGCGTAATACCGATCCCTCTTGTTATGAGGCTCCCCTCATGGAACTACTTGATAAAGCTCTTGTGGAGTTTTCGGACTCTAAAGGTCGTGAAGGTACGGCTACACAAGAAAACCTGACCCAGCTGGGTAATCAATTGCATAGTGGGCTTGATGCTATAGCTGAATATGCTGGTACGTTGGAGATAAAGCTAAAGGAAAATCTCATAAGCCGATTCGATGAGATGCTTGGGGAGAAAGGGTATGATGAAAATCGTTTTCTCCAAGAAGTTGCTACTTTACTCACCAAATATTCGGTCAATGAGGAGTTAGTTCGATTGAAAACTCATATTGATGTATTTATGGATTTGCTGAAGTCTCCCGACCCTGTGGGAAAACGTCTCGATTTTTTGTGTCAGGAGATGAATCGTGAAATTAATACCATAGGGAGCAAAAGTATCATCGTTGAAATAAATCAACAGGTAGTGAATATGAAAGATAGCCTTGAAAACATCCGGGAACAGGTTCGAAATATTGAATAGGCGGTAGAAAACTTTATGAGAATAGCAATATCAGGGAAAAGCGGGTGTGGTAATACCACAGTAAGTACGTTAATTGCTCAACAACTCGGATTCCCACTCATTAATTTTACTTTTCGAAATCTGGCACAGGAACGAGGAATTGATTTTTGGGAATTTTGCAGAATGGCAGAGCACGATGATGCTATAGATCGTGAGTTGGATGCACGACAGGTTGCTATGGCATTAAAACAACCCAATTGTGTGCTGGGATCTCGATTAGCTATATGGATGCTGAAAGAGGCAGACCTCAAGGTCTATCTTACGGCCTCAACTGAAGAACGCGCTTCACGAATTTTAAAACGGGAAGGGGGGACGTTTGATCAGCGATTCAAGGAGACTGTGCTTCGGGATCAGAAAGATACAGCACGCTATAAAAGAATTTATGGGATAGATAATTCCGATCCATCGATTGCCCACTTAGTGATACATACCGATGAACTTACTTCAGAGGAAGTTGCCCAGATTATTATAGAGCGGGTAGAGGGAATGAGAGATATATAGGGTATGCATTAACCCTCTAGTCAAACCAGGAATTATAAGATATTATAATACAGTTGCGATAACAACTTATTCGTACCAAGGAGATCCATTTTGAGCATTCCGTTAGATGTACTTGTCGACAAAGAAAATAATGTGTATGAGATGACTTGTGTTGCTATTAGTATGGCTAATGTTTTAGCTGCAAATGGTGACCAGGAAATTGAGAATAATAATGAAAAAGTAGTATCCACCGTTCTCGAAAGGGTATTAATGGAGGACGTCGAATACTCCGTAGACGAAAAGGAGTAGACGACTGATTTCCCATAAGTACGAAAGGGAGGAGGATGTGCCAATGTCTGTTCTCCCGAGCGAGTGCCGGAAACATAGTGAAACTGCTCCGTTCATTTTCCTCTTCGGCCCCACTGGTGTTGGGAAAACAGCACTTTTAGAGCAGCTTTTTACCACTGGCTATGAGGTGGTGAATGCCGATTCCAAACAGGTATATCGGTATCTTGATATTGGTTCTGCAAAACCGGAACCAGAAATATTACAACACATTCCCCATCATCTTATCGATATCAAAGAACCGTGGGAGCAGTTTTCTGTTGGTGAATTTGTTCATCGTGCAGATGCTGCATGTGAAGATATCATCTTAAGAGGGCAGACTCCCATTATCTGTGGTGGAACCGCCTACTACTTCAAGCATTTCTACTATGGTCTTCCTAAATCACCAAAAAGCGACCCAGTTATTCGTGATCGGATTGCTCAACAGACTCATATAAAAGGTCTGGTTTGGGTATATGAAAGGTTGCAGAAGATTGATCCAGTTTCTGCTGAAAAAATTCACCCTGCGGATGGGTATCGCATTACTCGTGCGTTAGAGGTATATGAAACATCTGGGAAGCCACTTTCCAGTTTTTCCCTTCCAACCGAAGCTCGGGAAGGAGTGAATCCCATAATTATTGGATTACATCGTGACCGTTCTGAACTGCAAAAACGGCTGGAACAGCGAGTGGCTTCCATGTTTTCTCGAGGACTCGAGCAGGAAGTTGCTGCCTTAAAAGCCCGTGGAGCAACTGAAGACTGGCCGGGGATGCAGGGAATTGGATATAAAGAATTTTTTATTGCTGATAAACATCCAGAGATGAATAGTGACGATATTGCTCAATTAATTGTGCACAATAGCAGATTATACGCTAAGCGGCAGATGACTTTTTTTAAAAGTCTCCCGAACGTACATTGGGTACATCCTGAGAATATTTCTTTAATCCAATCACTCGTCAATCAAGCTCTGTGATTCCGCAACTGTTTCCACCTGTAGAGTTTCAACCGGTATCTCTGATTTATGATTAATTTCAGTGATCTCCCAATATCCTCTCGTATTGGTAAGAGTAAATTCAGTAATCTTTTTAATTTTTACTACCTGAGTCTTTCCCTCTACCACGGGTTCGTCAAAGAGAGGATAATAGGCAAAATATTCTGCTGCATAGAGATTTTCGTCAATTTGTTCAATAGAGATTTGCGTATTCCCATAAATATGTGCAGTTTCTACAATTGGGGGCATTCCTGCGGCAATCCATTGATCAGCACGAACAATTGATTCGATACCTTCATAGGCTTGCCGAATCTTTGACTGTACGAATAAACCGGAAATTTCTGCAGCGTAGGGATTTTTTGTTCCTCTCGATAGGCTTGCATCCATCTTAGTTAGATCAAGTTCATTTTGAGCTTTAAAGAACTCTTCTATTACAGCATTTGCCGGCATACCAGCAGTGTATGGTGGCTGTATTGATTTATATATTGTTGGGATGAATATGGAAAGGAGAATTAACACACCAAGAGTTATTGATGCAACCAAGGCACCTCTTTTGCGAAAAAATTGCTTTCGATAGGCTCGCTTTTTCTGCTGTTCTCTAAACTGTTTAACCGATTTTTCTGTTCGTTCAAGTGTGTCTATCTCAACAGAAGATTGTTCTACCCAGGTAAAATTTTCTGTTTCTTGCAGCCACCAGCGCAAGTTTTCCTCTCCACTGTACGCAGCGGAGACTTTATCTCGCTGCTCAGCTGCACGTAAATGTAAGGTAGTATCTATCCAATGAGCAAAAGCTGAATCAAGGGCGGTAAATCCTAAACCAAGAGGAATATGCCGATATCGATCTTCTCTTACATACGCATCTTCATAGGGGGAAAACCCAGTTGCAGCTAGATAGAGAAATTGTGTGAATTGATGACACAGTCCGAAAGGTGGTTCTACATCCGGTTTCATAAAACGGGTAATATGGGTAAACTTTGTCTCTTCTGCGGCTGTCGAGAGGATAATAAACGAAAGCTCCTCAGGAAGTACGAGAACTCCACCTGCAGCAAAAAAATAAATTCTCCACGTTTCGATATATCCATTCGTTGGGCGTATAAATCGAGGAGGTAACAACTGGAAAGCTTGAGCCAGTTCGCGTAATCTAGACAAAGCCTCTGAACGAAGAGATTGAGTTAACTCAGAGAATGGGAGCACTTCTTCATCACACATAAAATCGATGAAACGTCTCCCGTCTCTATCCCGAATAGAATCCCAGTACCATGGTGTAATCTGTGAAGACTGGACATTATACCCGCATGATTTTTCACCGGTCATGAGATGCCTTGGTAAGTCTCCAGAGGCTTCTCCAATACAGATTGAAGTCATGTGTTGTCCATGGACTACCGTTTTCGTTACTGTGATATCATCCATGCCTCACCATCCGACTTTGTACTTGAAAATAGGCGCTCAATTCGTGTGCTTTCCAAGCGTACTGTAATATTTTTCTCTTGCGTAGGAAGTACAAGACCACGTTTAGCTCCTTTTGGACGCTTCAAATATTTTACTTGAGTATAGTAAAGATCAGCAGACCCCGATTCCTTTGCCTTTGAAAAAAGTATCGCAAGATTTCCTGCATCCAACAAAGTTTCCAACGGAATTGTTTTTCCAGCTATGTTCTTGATAATAACATACCCTCCCGGTACGTCACGGGTATGTAACCACCAGTCATTTCCTTTTGCCCACTTGCGAAGCAATTCATCATTTTCTTTTGCATTCCTTCCGACTAAGATGGTGAACAATGATGATGTGAAATGCAAACCTGGAGCATGTGAATAAGGATCTGATTGATGCGATGGCTCTTCCCGTTGAGAAGATTGGACTACACGCTTCATCGCCTCCAGATCTGGAAGGTCTGTACCGGGCAGTGGAGCCAATAACCGATTAAAATAATCTGTTGTGTTTTGTATCTGCGTTACTATATCCTGCTTTTCCTCTTGAGCCCGTTCCCATGCATGTTTTCCCTTTTGATACTTTTTATAGTAAGCAGCAATATTCTCACCTGGGGAAAGGGTGGAATCAATGGCTATGGTTGCAACAGTGTCTTCGTCTGGGGCGGTAAAGTCGGGAACAGTGACCCATGACTCGCCAGGTTGCATGAGATGTGCCGATGCAGAGAGTAGATCACCGCTGGTTTTATATGATTCAAAATGGTTGATCTTCTCAAGCTTCATAGAAATCTGTTTAAGACGCGACTGTAATTCTTCTATCTGTTTTGATTGGATGTTCTTTATTTGGCCAATGAGACGTTCCGGTTCACTTGCATGTGTTGTAGAGTAGTACTGCTCAATGAATTCATTAAAACTCATGTCGGTAGGAAATTCGCGTATAGAAAACTTCCCTGAATCTGCCTTATCCTGCATTTTTTCAGGAATAGTGAGCGGTTTCCCAGCTACTTCATCCCTTCCTGGACGACGAAATAGCAATTCGCGAATAATCATGTGCTCATCACAAATAATAACATTTGCACCTGGGCCACTAAAAAATCGGCAGACCAGGTTCAATTCACTATCTCTACGGGAGATTCCGAAAATCAGCAGTCTGTCCTGAGCCGGTTGCACAACCGAAATAATTTTTCCTCCCTCTACGTGAGCACGAATATACTGAATAAATCTCTGAAGTTTTTTAGTCTTCATTTTTTTATAATTTCGGCTGGTATCGGAAATTTTATGAATTCTTGCCTCTTGAGTACCAACTTCTACGTATAGTTGCCAAAACCCCTCTCTAGGATGATGTAAATCAAACACCAATGCATGGAATCCAATTTGGTACACCCGTTGTATCAAACTCGTCATGAGAGGTAGTTCGTCAATAATCGCAGAAATCTCTCTCCAGTTTAAGGACATCCCACAGCCTCCGACTCATCTTCCTCTTGCTCTACCAGTACTTGATAAGCACGCATAATCTCACCACCTAAATAGAAAGAGCCTGTACAGAGAATGGCTCCCTGTTCTGAGGTCATTCCCCTGGCAAGTTGGAGTGCCTTATCTGCTTCTTTTTCAAGAAAAAGTCTTGGCGGTTCTCGCATCGTGAGCGTTTCCTTTTGTAATAGAAGAAACAATGCTTCAGGGTTGCTTTTCTTGAATGTGCCTGGTCTACTTACAATAATGGTATCGAACAATGGGAGAAGCAGTTGAGTCATATGAAGATGGTCTTTATCGTCCAGGACTCCATAGATGACCGTGTTTCCTTTATTTCCAAAGAGTTGAGTGAACGAATTGAGAAGATGTCTCAGGCTCTCTACTGTATGTGCACCATCGATAATAAGTGGCGGTGCAGCACCGAGAAATTCCATTCGTCCTGGTAAAGTGGCCTGCTCAAGTGCCCGTTCAGTCGTATGAGGAAGATACAGATTCAACTTTTTAAGTACAAGGAGAGCCAGCGCACAGTTTTCTGCCTGAACCTCTCCCCTCATAGAGAGATTTAATGTAGTACGTTCACCATGTGTCCAGGTAATAACCACATGTTCAGCATCATGACATGTTCGGGTAGCCAAAGACTCAACTTCGGCCTCTAGGTCGTAGAGCCTGCTATGCTGCGTATCTGCTTCTTTTGAAAATACCTCGCGTGCATCCGCCTTTTGACGAGATATAAACACCGGTACGTTCGGCTTGATGATTTTTGACTTTTCAACAGCAATCTGTCGAATGGTATGTCCAAGAATAGCAGTGTGCTCAAGTTCAATAGGTGTGAGTACCGAAGCTTCTGGAAGTAAGGTATTCGTTGCATCCAACCTCCCTCCAAGTCCAGTTTCAACAACTGCCCAGGTACAGGAGGAGAGAGAGAATAAGAGAAAGGCAAAGGATGTATAGAGCTCAAACGCTGTGGGGTCCGCAGTTCCCCATTCATCTTCGAAATGGAAGTCTCCAAGTCGGTCATATAGAATATTTGCTGCGTATACAAGTTCTATTTCAGAGAAAAATTCACCACTTAGCGTGAACCGCTCACGATAGTCAGTGAGATGTGGGGAGGTGTAGAGCCCTGTTTTGTGCCCAAGAGCCGATAACCCCTGTGCAAGAAATCGTGCAGTAGAGCCTTTGCCTTTTGATCCTGCAACATGTATTGATTTGAAATCATTTTGTGGGTTCCCAATATGATTAAGCAGTGCTTGCATACGATCCAGCCTATACAAGCGAGTTGTATATCCACTTTGTTTCTTTTCCAGGTTAGCAAAAGATTCCATATATAGACAGAATTGGTCAAATTCACTGAATTGCATGCGGTTACTGTAATGCAGGCCAAAACTTTGGTCAATGATTCATGAACAACTGCAGAAATGGGAAAGTGTACATGACAAGTTGACAATATGCGACACTTTGTAGAGTTGAGGCTTGTTTTTACCTTAGTAAGGATTTATGATTGTACAAAGACCACATGCAGACTTGGAGGTGGATAATGGCGAATCCAAACAAGACAACAGGAAATCCTTGGGATTTCTTGGAAGAATTCAAGGGAAAAGAGTTCCACGGTGAGTGGCCGACTATTCCTCAAATGTTTTCAATTACCTGTGCACGCTACCCAGATAACCAGTGTTTTACAGCGTTTGCTCCCTCTGAACTTCGATTAACATACAGTGAAGTTTTGCAAAAAGTACTTCAGTTCGCCGATTATCTTGTAGAACAGGGAGTAGGTCCGGAATCAAAAGTTGCGGTAACAGGAAAGAATAGTCCTGAATGGGGTATTGCATATCTGGCTGTATTGTTTGCCGGTGGAATTGTCGTTCCCCTTGATTATCAACTCACCGATAAAGAAATCGATTTTCTTATGACTTTTGCCGAGGTGAAGCATCTGTGTATCGATGCAGAACGCTTTGATGCCATCGATGCAAGCGGGACAGTCGGGCTTACGGTAAAAGTTTCATTAGAACCCAAGCATCCTGACTATATTTTTGATAAAAAGGCAAAGAAAAAACAACAGCGTCACGAAGTAAAGGAACAGGATCTCGCGGCAATTCTGTTTACAAGTGGAACCACCGGAAATCCGAAAGGGGTAATGCTCACACATGCTAACCTCGTTTCAGACTGCTATCTTGCTCAGGCACATATGACTCTGTATCCTACTGACGTCTTCTATGCATTACTGCCTATACATCATTCCTATACGATGCTTGCAGTATTTATTGAAGCGATGTCTGTTGGAGCCGAGATTGTGTTCGGTAAGAAGCTCATAGTCTCGCAGATTCTCAAAGAGCTCAAGCAGGGGAAAGTCACCATGTTCCTGGCAGTTCCTATGCTCTTCAATAAGATGCTTAGGGGTCTGATGAATGGTATTCGAGAAAAGGGAATTGTCGTGTATGGCCTGATCAGATTCCTTATGAGCGTGAGTGGACTTATCAAGAAAGTATTTAAGGTAAATCCCGGACATAAGATGTTCAATGGAATTCTTGCCAAACTCTCAATGGATAATATTCGTATCTGTATCAGTGGGGGAGGACCGTTGCCTTCATCAACCTTCAAACTATTTAATCAGCTGGGAATTGATTTTGTTCAAGGGTATGGACTTACCGAAACAAGTCCTATTATTACGCTCAATCCAGTATATGCCTATAATGAGAACTCGGTGGGGAAAATACTGCCAAGAACTGACATGAAGATACTTGACCCGGATTCCCGAAAAATTGGTGAAATTCTCGTCAAGGGACCAATGGTAATGCAGGGATATTATAAGAATCCTGAAGCAACAAAGGAAGTTCTCGATGCGGATGGATGGCTGCATACGGGAGATGCCGGATATATTGATGCCAATCGGTATGTATATTTAACAGGCAGAAAGAAATCACTTATCGTAACAGAGGGTGGAAAGAACGTATTCCCAGAAGAAATTGAAGATTCATTCCAGTTGTATGATGAGATAGATCAGATTTGTGTTATGGGCTATCTGGTCGATAAGAAGAATAAGAGTGAAGGTATACGGGCAATCATTCATCCATCAGATAAGTTTGTAGAGGATATGACAGCTAAATTCCCAGATGCTGCCAATCGAGAGACAGAGATTCTTAAGCATATGCAGGAAATTTTAGACAAGGTAAATAAGGATTTACTACCATACAAACGAATTACCAAGCTCACGATTGCTGATGAGCCGCTTGAGATGACCAGTACTAAGAAAATCAAACGTCACGTAGTTGCCCAAGTGTATCAGGATCGGTAATATCAACACTATGAATAGTGCAACACGGAATTTTTTACGAAAACGGGCTCACGAACTAAAACCTGTGGTAATGGTCGGCAAACAGGGTGGGGATAATCGAGTCACCCTTGCCCTGAATGAGGCGTTAACTGCTCATGAGTTGGTGAAGGTTAAGTTTCAGGATTTTCAGGATGAGATACGACCGATTGCTGATCAGCTGGCAACCTCTGTAGGTGCTGAAGTAGTTTCAGTGGTCGGTCATGTAGCTATCATCTTTCGGCAGAACGATGATGAGGCAAGTAGGATTATCCATATCCCTAAGACTTTAATCGGAAGGTAACACGTGATTCATTCGTTCCAGATTGCGGCATCTGGCGAGTTGGTCTTCGGTACCGATTCTGTTAAGACATTGGCTCAATATATCTTTTCTCACCGATTCTCTCGTGTGAGTATTATTGTGAGTACTGCATTTTCACAATCAGATTACTTTTCTCAGATAGTTGAATCTTGTCGTTCTTCTGAATTCTCTGTTGTCATATACCCGGTGACGGGAGAGCCGACAGTCACATCAGTAGATGCCTTAGTTGAAAAAATTTATGACGATGAAAGCGACATGATTGTTGGTATTGGCGGGGGAAGTGCACTGGATACAGCAAAAGCTGTCTCTTCATTGGTGCATTATGCACAGGTTAATCAGTCTACCGCATCTGTTCAGCGATTTCTTGAAGGTGTGGGATCGCTGGCAGCTCCAGAAGGTCGTCTACCTTTGGTAATGATACCGACGACCGCCGGAACAGGTAGTGAAGCTACTAATAATGCAGTCATAGCCAATATCGGACCTGAAGGATTCAAAAAATCGCTGAGACATGAGACGTACCGACCAGATTTGGTTATCATCGATCCGCAATTTTCGGTGACCGTCCCGCATGCAACTACAGCTGCCTCGGGGTTAGATGCTCTCACACAACTCATGGAAGCGTACTTATCGGTGAAGAGTAATATTTTTATTGATTCATTAGCACTACCAGCTATTACACAAATAGGTAAAGCACTTCCTAGATTGTTAAACGGAGAACTGGAGAATTTATCGCTTCGAGCAGATATGGCCTATAGTGCCTATGTTTCAGGTATTGCTATAAGCCATGTAGGATTAGGGTACGTTCACGGTCTTGCCGGTCCCCTGGGCGGTCTTCACGGTGCTCCGCATGGAGTGTTGTGCGGATCTCTTATAGGGCCTATACACAGAGCAATGGTAGATCAGGCTGAATTAGGGGAAGATAGTACCGAGTTCGTTCGCAAGATGAATTGTATTGCAGAAGCCTGGGGTGTGCATGGACCTGCTGGTGTGGTGAATCATATAGAACAAGTGGTCTCTTCAGCAAAATTCCCAACTTTACGAAGGTACGGGTTCACGGTTGAAGAATTGTATAAGGTTGCCAAAACAAATCCTCGTAGAAACAGTCCGATTGCACTCTCCGAAGAGATTGTTTCATCGATTCTTACAAGTCTCTATTAGATCCGGAAGTTCTCTTTGTTCTCATTTTTACTCGGGATAAATCTGCACCTATCGTAGTTTTAAATAGACTTTCTTCGCCTGGTGGTGGACGTCCAAGCTTCCTCTTCCATTTCTCACCGCTTTCAGCGTATCTGCAGGGGCAATGACCACCGATCCCGCAATGTACTGAATCGGAAGCCCTTCATAAATTTCGGGATGCAATATCGTTGACGGTCCGAGAAGGAGCATAGGGATATCACGTCCAGAAAATCGTTCTAATACAGTTTCTAAGGAATTATTCACCACACTGGTTGCTGTGATTACTAAGGCATCAGCCTCTTTGATAGCCCAGGGATAGAATTTTTCCGGGTCTCCCATATGTTGTCCAAGATCAAGGGTACGAACGGTAAATCCTGTCTCTTCAAACCGCTCAAATACCGGAGAGAAAAACCCAACCATCGCAATATTTGCTCCCTGAGTTAATCCTAAATCTCTGTGCCAATCTGCAGGAGTTTCCGGTAATGCATGTGCAAAGGGTTGATTCAGAGCATTTACGAGTGCAATAGCCATCACTCTGCTCATATGCGCTTCTTCATCTTGAATATGGCGTAGGAGTTGTATTGCAGAACGACCCTCGTAATCATTCTTGTCTGTGTTGATGTGGATAGCTTGTGTAGCATCACAGAGTGTTGCACAAATTCCGCAACGGCCATCCTGTAAACGGACAGCGGTGTAGCCTATACCAATGTGGATTTCCCCGATAACCGAACGATCCGCCTCATCAGCGAACACTGAGAAAATACGTTTATTCAGTTCCATGGCATTCCCCCTAGCTGTATGGTATCACTGTTTTTTGAGGAATGCGATAAAAATATATCAATACATAGTGTCTAACAAAGAAAAGAGGAGACGTGCGAAACGCCTCCTCTTTTAGTGTGTAGAAAAAACCGATATTTCCTATTTCTGATGCTCTAGCTCTAGTGTTTTCGTAGTAATGTCACACACTTCTGAAGGTCCAAAGTATTGAATTGCTCCAGGGTACAGGTAACTTGTCTCAATGGCCCAGGTATCGCGATTCTGAACGTAGTATTGGAAAGGCGCACCGTCTAATTCCACCAACGCTTTTTTAATTACGGGCTTCATTTCACCATGCCGTTTTTCCATGTTCATCATCATAGTAATGGGAATCCCTCCGGCTTTCCATTCGCTTGCAGGTGCTGTGAGGTTTGAAACAGATGAAATATAGCCGCTACAACCATGAGTAAGGAGAATGAAGGCATTATACCCAAGACTATAGCAGTAATCGGCATCAAAATTTGAAGGTATTGCACATCGGCCTTCATAACCAAAGAAATGGTTTAACCCATTAAACTTCCCTGTATAGGTTCCCTCTTTTTTCATCGTAGTAAGTTTTGCATCTACCATAAGAATCAGCATTTTCTCTGTCTCGATTCGAGAGACCTGCACATTTCCATGAGGATCCCTGTCCATGAGAAGCTGTTTTTGAATATCGGTAGGAAGAGATGCAAAAGCATGAGAACTTACATCACTCAGCTGTTCCAGTATAAACTGATACTGATCCTTCCATTGTGAAAGTTTGCCATATGCCTCTGCTTTTTTAGCTAGGAGTGTGTTCAATTCAGCTATGAGGGCTTTGACTTCAGGAATAAATTCAACTACCCCCTCTGGAATAATAACTACACCAAAATCGAGACCTTTCTCAGCACGATGAGCGATAATGGTTGCCAGGTTATCGACAATATCTGAAAGACTTGTGTTATTTTTTTCAATTTCTTCACTGATAAGACAGACATTCGGCTGAGTGCGTAATGTACATTCCAGAGCAATATGGCTGGCACTTCTCCCCATGACTTTAATAAAGTGCCAGTACTTCTTTGCACTGTTTGCATCACGCATGATATTCCCAATTACCTCGTTATAAACTTTTGTTGCAGAATCGAATCCAAAAGAGATTTCAATGAACTCGTTCTTTAAATCGCCGTCAATGGTTTTTGGGCAGCCAACAACAGAAATTCCAGCTTGGTTCTCCAGGAAGTATTCAGCGAGTACTGCTGCATTAGTATTGGAGTCATCTCCTCCAATAATTACCAGAGCTGTAATGTCGTGTGCTTTACAGACCTCTGCACAGCGGGCGAACTGGTCTGCTGTTTCTAATTTTGTTCTTCCACTCCCGATTATGTCAAATCCACCGGTATTTCTATACTCATCAATAATCTCATCGGTAAATTGTAAGGTTTTATCTTCCAGAATACCTGAAGGTCCACCTAAAAAACCAACAAGGTGTGATTCGCTGTTTGCACCTTTAATAGCATCATACAGTCCACAAATGACATTATGTCCACCTGGGGCTTGACCTCCTGAGAGGACAACGCCAACTGAAATGCGTTGTGCATTTTGAGAACCATCTCCCTTTGTTACACTTACTTTCGGCATTCCATAGGTATGGGAAAATAACTGATGTATCTTTTCCTGGTCGGAAGCCGGAGCTGTTGCCTCACCCCGAGACAGGGTAATAGTTGTAATGGGTTCACGGAGAATGCTCGGCAATTTGGGTTGATACGCATATCGTGCGGTCTGTAAGGGCGAATGTTTCATGAATGTACTCCTCTGCACTATAAGATAGGTATGTATGTAAAAACTATAGAATATTTATTCAGAATGATGCAAGTGGACATACCTAATGAACAAGGGCTGATACATTGCAATTTCCGCTAATGAATGGTTACATTATATAAGAGAGGGGGCATTTCATGGTGGCTCAGGGTAGAGAGATTCCAACAGCACATCAAAATGAGCAAGACATTCGGGCAGCAAAAATTTATGTGGATGCAGATTCATGCCCAAAGCAACTGCGTACTATCATTCTCAAGGCCGTGGTGAAGCGAAAAGTTTCAAGTCTTTTTGCAGCAGATCGGCCGCTTCCCGATGTTGTCCATATTGAAAAACAACAACTGCATGATGCTGTTGGTACTCCTCTTGTGCGTATGATTGTGGTCGAAAAAGGTGATGATAGTGCCGATGATTTACTTGTCGAACTTGGGAGGTCAGGCTCATTGGCAATTACTCGAGATATTCCACTTGCATCGCGACTAGCTGAGCTCGGTATGGTGGTTCTTGATGATCGTGGAGGAATATTCACCAAAGAAACGGTAGGGGAACGTCTCTCAATGAGAAACCTCATGACGGAATTACGTGAATACGGTGTTTTTGCCGAAAAAACAAAACCACTCGGATCTCGCGAAATTCAAGCTTTTGCGAATGCTTTAGATAGAGAGCTTACCCGAATGTTGAAAACAGATTTTCATGGGGAAAATGAAGTAGAATAGACCTTGTCGATGTTACTATAGTGTGACCCCTTACCCCATATTAGTGACTGCAATAGATTCAATCATTCTCGAGACATTCCGGTATTGGCTTCTCTCATTTTTTCATAACCGGGTTAGTATTGATACACTCTGCCTGCTTGATGAACACCCATGGGGTTTTAAAAGGGATTCGTATGCGGTATGTATGTCTCTTTGTTTTTCTAAAACAGAATATGAACAGACTTTACGTGCTCTTTCTCAATTGATTCCTGATTCGTGTACATGTGCCGGTATTGTGGTAGTTTCGCAGAACCTGCATGAACCAAGGATTCCTCATGAGCTGTGTAACACGCCTGCTGCACAATCTACCATAGCAACTTGTATGAACCACGTATCAAGTGTGTTAGCGAGCAGTTATGGTCTTGAGCAAATTCCTAGAGAGTCATGTATAACAGCTGAGGAAGCACCAGCATTTACTCCACGGGAACTAGAAGTCCTCTCCCATATTGCAATGGGAGATACCACAAAAGAAATTTCGTTTTCGTTGGGGATTTCGCATCACACCGTGGTCTCTCACAAAAGAAATCTCTACCTTAAGACCGGAGCACGTACATTACAGCAGTTGGCTCTGTATGCGGTTATGCATGTGCACACCGCATTACAGTCCTAGAAGTCGGCTTGTTTAGCTGCTCGTGGGAACGGAATAACATCTCGAATATTCTGCATGCCGGTTATATATTGTATTGCACGATCAAATCCGAGTCCAAAGCCTGCATGCGGTACACTCCCGAAACGTCTTAAATCAAGATACCACCAATAATCATCGGGATTAAGGTCAAGCGAAATCATTCGTTCGGTCAGTACTGCTAAACGGCTTTCTCTTTCACTTCCTCCAATGATTTCACCAAGTCGGGGAACGAGGACGTCCATTGCTCGCACCGTTTTACCATCGTCGTTTAATTTCATGTAGAATGCTTTTATCTCTTTTGGATAATCGGTAACAATCACTGGGCCTTTGCACACTGTTTCAGTAAGATATCGTTCATGTTCAGTCTGCAGATCAACTCCCCAGGAAACAGGGAAGTCAAAATGTGAATTGTTCTTTTCCAGCTCAGTGACAGCATCGGTATAGGTCATGTGGATGAATGGTTTCTCTACAACCGACTTCAACGTATCGGCTACACCTTTTTCCACCCATTGTGAGAAGAATTGCATATCTTCCGAACAGTGGTCCAAAACGTGCTTGAACACATACTTAAGAAAATCTTCAGCTACGGCCATATCGCCCTCAAGCGTACAAAAAGCCATTTCCGGTTCTATCATCCAGAATTCACTCAAGTGCCGTTTCGTGTTTGAATTCTCTGCCCGAAACGTGGGTCCGAAGGTATAGATATTCTTTAGAGCCAGGGCATAAGTTTCTCCTTCGAGTTGCCCACTCACTGTTAGAGATGCCTTTCTTCCAAAGAAGTCTTGCGAATAATCGATGCTTCCCTCTGGAGTTTTTGGTATATTATCCAGGTTAAGTGTTGTTACCTGAAACATCTCTCCAGCACCTTCTGCATCGCTAGTGCTGATAATAGGGGTGTGCACATACAGAAAATTTCGTTCTCTGAAAAAATTGTGAACAGCAAACGAGACTTCGTTTCTCACTCTGGCAACAGCTCCGATAATGTTAGTACGAGCTCGTAAGTGAGCAATCTCTCTGAGATACTCAAGGGTATGGCGTTTTTTTTGCAACGGATACGTATCTACTGGAGCTTCTCCATGAAGAATTATTTCTTGAGCCTGAAGTTCAACTGTCTGATTTTCTCCAGGGGAAGCAACGAGAGTTCCATTACAGGAAACTGCTGCTCCTGTAGTAATTTTTGCAATTATATCGGAATTTTTAAAATTTTTTGTGTCAATAACTACTTGAAGTCCCTTGAGGCATGATCCATCATTAATTTCAAGAAAACAAACATGCTTACTCTCTCGTTTTGTTCGGACCCATCCCTCAACAATGATAGGTTCTGAACTCGGGTCCTTTTTCAGTACATGTGATATTCGCGCATTCATTGAGTGACTCCTTGTAATAGCGCCACTATTTCATGCTTATGAGTTTCTTGTCAACAGGACTGAATAGGAGTTTTCTACGCATATCGTGATAGTGAAAAAGGTTGAACATGAATTTAAGAGATCTGAAAGAATAAGATATCATAGCCTAACTGGACGTTGAGAACACAAACCGTTATAGTGTTTTGAAAGGAGTTTCGTGTGTTGCAGATAATTGGCACCAAGAAGTGTCCAGATACCAGAAAAGCTTTAAGATTTTGTAAAGAAAGATCGATTCCTTGCCAATTTGTAGATTTAGGCGAACGAAAGCTTTCTGATGGTGAATGGAAAAAAATCTTTGCAGCTCATAGACCTCAGTCACTCATAGATGAGCAATCAGCTTACTATAAGAAAGAAGGCTATGCATGGCGTGCATACGAACCGGAAGAAGAGCTGGTATTGCATCCTGAACTGGTAAAGACTCCCCTAATAAAATTGAAAAACAGCGTGTGTGTGGGTTATAATCCCGAATGCCTAGAGGCTGCCAAGGAGCTTCAATGATACGCTATGCGGTCCTAGGAAGCGGTTCTTCAGGAAACAGCTATCTCATAGGCTTTCAGGAAGAGAGTGTTCTTTTTGATGCTGGATTTTCTCTTAAGCAGATGCAATGCCGTGCTGAAGAGGCTCAATTCGATTTCTCTAAAGTTGGTGCACTTTGTATAACTCATTTGCATCCGGACCACTGTCGAGGTGCAGGTGTGTTTGCACGTAAAACAGGAAAACCGGTATTCGTCCATAGAGCACTCGTTGAAGGGTCTCTTAAGGAACTCGTCTCGCTTCGTATTCCATCTGATCAATTGAGGGTGTTTTCGCATAATGAACCCTTTGTAGTGGGGGCGTTCACCATTACGGCTTTCCCAACGAGTCATGACAGTCCATCTTCCATGTGGTTCTCTGTTGGAATTCGAAATAGGCAGTTTGCAATTATTACCGATACTGGGAAGATAGATGATACCATGAAGCAGCATGCACTGGATTCCGATGTACTTTTTCTAGAAGCAAACTATGATGAACTCATGCTGCACGAGGGTCCGTATCCGTATATGCTTAAGCAACGAATACAAGGTGTTACGGGACATCTATCCAATCGTGATGCTATCCAATTGTTAAACACCTGCACCACTGATCGTTTGACAGATGTGTATTTTTGCCATCTTTCAAAGGTGAATAATCGTCCAGAAATTCTAGCAGAACATTGTGAACAACATCTCACTTGGAAAGGCAAGCACACGATATGTGAACATGGTCAACTGTACTGTGGGTCTGTAGACCCGGGAGAAATTATATGAAACATGAATTAGAAACATTTACGATTCGCCATATTCTTGAGCGTTCGGCACAACGCCATGCCGATCGATTAGCTTTGACGCTCATCGGAGACGATGACAGTTCGCTTACGTATAGAGAACTCAAACGAAAAGTCGATGCCATGGCTACATACCTCATAGAACAGGGGGTAGGTTCCGGTGAAACTGTTGCACTCCTTGGTGAAAGCCAGCCTATGTGGGGAGTCGCATATCTGGCGATAATTTCTGCCGGGGCTGTCGCAGTTCCTATCCTTCCCGATTTCTCGGCAAAAGAAATTGAGACAATTCTTACTCACTGTGAGGCAAAAGCCTGTGTAGTCTCTACAAAAATATTCGAGAAAATTGAACAGATAGATAGAACAGCGGTGCCTTTCATTATGCGGCTTGAGGATCTCTTTCATATTCCAGAACCCATTTCCACAAATCTTAAGACAGCTCGCGATTTTCTGCACGCACCAGGGCGTGATATGACTCGAACCAAGCCAAGTCTCAAGGCAATTACGGAACGCAGCCGAAAAGAAGACGACTTAGCCTCAATTATCTATACGAGCGGAACAACAGGTTCCTCCAAGGGTGTTATGCTTACCAATAGAAATCTGGCGAGTAATGCGTCGGCGTGCGTAAAACAGTTCTTTAAAATTCGTACCGGGTACCGATTTCTTTCAATCCTGCCAATGAGTCACTCGTATGAGTTTACTATAGGATTTCTTCTTCCTCTCGTTACGGGTGCTCAGGTGCATTATCTTGGAAGAGCTCCCGCTGCAAGTATTCTGTTACCTGCAATGAAGAAAATTCGCCCTCAGGTAATGTTGTCCGTCCCACTGCTTATAGAAAAAATTTACCGAAGTTCAGTCGTTCCTCAGATAGCAAAGAACCCGCGAGTTGCAAAATTACATAAGAATCCATTATTGAGAAGGTTCATTAATGGAGTTATTGGTAAAAAATTACGCAGAACATTTGGAGGCAATCTCAAGTTTTTCGGTGTAGGTGGTGCAGCACTCGATATTGAAGTCGAACACTTCCTTAAAGAAGCAAAGTTCCCCTATGCAATCGGATATGGACTTACTGAAACTGCTCCGCTGCTCGCTGGCTCTGGGCCGAAGCAGACTAAACCGGGAACCGTTGGATATGCCGTAAAAGGAGTCCAAGTAAAGATTCATGAGCCCGATTCGACTACTCATGTAGGTGAGATAGTAGCTAAAGGTCCAAATGTAATGCAGGGATATTACAGGAACGAAGCTCTAACCAAAGAGGTATTCACAGAAGATGGGTGGTTCAGAACAGGTGATTTGGGAATCATAGAGAGGAATAGGCTCTCAATCAAGGGACGAAAGAAGACAATGATTCTCGGCCCAAGTGGTGAGAACATATATCCTGAGCTTATTGAAACTCTGCTTAACACGATTCCATACGTACAGGAATCTCTGGTACTTTCCGGAGAAGGTGGCCTGGCTGCTTTGATTAAACTTGACTTTGAGCTAATGGCAGAGCATTTAAAATTATCGGTTAATGATGCAAAGGAGAGTGCTTCTACGTATCTTACTCATATTCGGGAAGAGGTGAATAAGGAATTGAGTTCTTTCAGCAGAATACGTGATGTCTCGTTGCAGGATGAACCATTCCAGCGTACTCCAACCCTGAAAATTAAACGGTACCTCTATTCACTCAAGGAGACGCTTACCGGTCATAAGGACGATAAGAACCAGGATGACTCGAAATAGACTATCCGCCTTGTGGTTGGTGAGTGCTTATGGTATACAAGGGAAGGGGAGGCTTTCAAATCGATATGAATAAGAATATAGACATTCGGATTCAAGCAGTTGAACCTCTGGTGAGCCCACAAGAGCTTGCACGCCAATACCCTGTCTCAGATCAATTGACAGATATTATTCATGTCTCGCGGCAAAGTGTGAATGATATTATCCTAGGGAAGGATTCGCGACTACTTGCTATTGTTGGTCCCTGTTCTATTCACGATCCTGCAGCTGCTTTGGAATATGCACATAAGTTGCGTAATCTCGCCTCCGAAGTTTCCGATAAATTGTATGTGGTTATGCGAACATATTTTGAAAAACCTCGTACTATAGGTGGGTGGAAAGGTCTTATCATTGATCCGAAGATGGATGGCTCCTATGCGATTCAAGAAGGAATAGCGACTGCCCGGAAACTATTAATAGACATAACTTCACTTGGGTTACCCGTAGGTTGTGAGATGCTTGATCCAATTGTTCCTCAGTATATTGATGAAATGTTGAGTTGGTGTTCAATCGGAGCCCGCACAACCGAAAGTCAGACTCACCGCACCCTCGCAAGTGGTATGTCGGTTGCAGTCGGTTTTAAAAATAGTACCGGTGGTGAATATGCTACTGCGGTGAATGCCATTAAAAGTGCTCGAGAGAGTGCTGCATTCATTGGAATCGATAAGCACGGCAGTTCCTCAATCTATAGAACCACAGGTAACGATTGCGGGCATCTGATACTTCGCGGTGGAGACCATGGTCCAAATTACTATGAGGAGGATGTGGAGGCTGCATCGCAACTTATGCAGAAACTCTCATTAGAACCAGCCATCATTGTTGATTGCAGTCACGCAAACTCCCGAAAAAATCCTTTACGACAGCGTCGGGTTCTGAGAGCTGTGGTTGATCAGGTTATCTGGGGCCGAAAAGAGATTAAGGGCTTTATGATTGAGAGTAATCTATTTTCTGGATGCCAGACAATTCCAGAGAATCCAAAAGAGCTTCAGTATGGGGTGTCAGTAACCGATGGGTGTATAGGTTGGGAAGAGACAGAAGAGGCTTTGCGTCGTGTATGCATGGCTCTTCGAAAAGGAAAACAGGAGTTGGAGGCATAATATGCAAGAGAAAGAGATTAAAGTTTTAGTGGCTCTAGCTGAGGGTTTTGAAGAAATTGAGGCTCTCACACCCATTGATTTGCTACGAAGAGCCGGCATTGCCGTTACAGTAGCTGGTGTGGATGGATCTGTAATCCGAGGAGCACATGATATTATCGTTACTTGTGATACTAAAATTGATGATGTAGGTGTTGATTTTGACGCCATGATTTTACCTGGAGGAGGTCTTGGTTCTAAAAACCTCGCCAATTCCTGGCTAGTGAACGAAAAAATGCTCATGATTGCCAATAATGGTGGAAAGATTGCAGCAATCTGTGCTGCACCTGCTGTAGTACTCGGCCCCGCAGGTCTCTTAGAAGGGCATAAAGCTGTATGCTATCCAGGAGCAGAATCTCATACTCCCGATTTTAAATTCGGAACTGAGCGGGTCTGTGTGGATGGATCAATTATAACAGCTCGAGCTGCGGGATGTGCTGTAGAATTTTCTCTAGCAATTATTGAACAGCTTATCGATAGTGAAGCAAGCAATCGGGTAGCACAAGCAATTTTATTTACATAAAATGTCTTAGATAAAAGAGAGTACATATCATGATACACACAGGTTTTGATAACGAAAAATATCTTCGTGAACAGACACAGGCGATTATTCAACGGTTGGAGTCGTGTGATGGAAAGCTTTACTTAGAATGCGGAGGTAAGCTGCTATATGATTACCACGCATCTCGAGTACTTCCAGGTTTTGATCCGAATGTGAAAATGCGGGTGTTTCAATCGCTTAAGGATAAAATCGATGTCATTGTGTGTATCTATGCAGACGATATTGAACGAAGAAAGATTCGCAGCGATTTCGGCATTACGTATGATACCGATGTCTTTAAAATGATTGATGATTTTGCCGATTGGGGATTATCTGTAAATCGTGTAGTAATCACCCGCTTTAATGGACAGCCTGCAGCTGTTCAATTTATGAACCGGCTCAATAGACGAGGAATTCGGGTATACACGCATAAAGCAACTGATGGATATCCCTCAGATGTGGATGCTATTGTGAGTGATGAAGGATATGGAGCGAATCCCTATATAGATACAGAGCATCCCGTAGTAATCGTTACAGCTCCAGGACCTGGGAGTGGAAAACTTGCAACCTGTTTGTCTCAGCTCTACCACGATTATAGGCGTGGAGTAAAAAGTACCTACGCAAAGTTTGAAACATTTCCTATTTGGAATCTTCCAATCGATCACCCGGTTAATATTGCCTATGAAGCTGCAACTGCAGATATCGGCGATGTAAATCAGATTGATCATTTTCAACTTTCTGCATATGGAGAACAGGCTGTTAATTATTCACGCGATATGGAGGCTTTCCCTCTTCTGAAGAGAATTATCGAAAAAATCACAAACCAACCATCCTTCTACAAATCGCCAACCGATATGGGGGTAAATAGATGCGGGTTTGGTATTGTGGATGATGTTGCGGTAAGAAATGCTGCTTATCAGGAGATTATTCGTAGATATTTTGCCGCTGCGTGCGATTACGCAAGAGGTATTGGAACTCAGGAAGCTATTTCACGAATCAAACTTATGATGGAGTCTCTTGAGTTAACCTCGAGCATGCGTACCACGGTTCCCGCAGCAGAAGAGGCTTTAAAAGCTGCAGTTGCAAAGGGTAAAGGTCGGGATGAAATTGTATGTGCTGCGGCAATCGAGTTACCTGATGGTACGATAGTTACCGGTTCGAACTCTGAAATCCTTCACGCATCCTCTGCTCTCGTGTTGAATGCAGCTAAACGCATGGCTGGAATTCCTAAAGCGATTGATCTAATACCGAAACAGACAATTGAATCAATTCGCCTGTTAAAACGTGACGTGTTAAGTGGTCGTAGAGTAAGTCTCGATCTTGATGAAACTCTTATCTGTCTGGCTATGAGTGCTCCTGTGAATCCCTCAGCTCAGTTCGCGTTGGAAAAGCTTCCGCTACTGCGTGGCTGTGAAGTTCATCTGACTCATTTGCCCTCTGTAGGTGATTCGAACGGTCTGAGAAAATTAGGTCTGCATACTACGAGTGAACCAAAATTTCCTACAGCCAATCTTCATGATGATTAATACTTTTTCGTGTAATTGGTCATAATTCTCAAATATCTCTTTCCTGTACACTATTCTCGCGGTACAATGGGGCCGCAGAAACTAAGAGAGGGGAATATGCTATGAGTATACATACTGTAATTTCTATCAGCAGGCAATTTGGCTCTGGAGGTCGTGAAATCGGTCAGCGTATCGCAGAGTCTTTTGGGATTCCTTTTTACGATAGTGCACTCATCTCTATGGCTGCAGAAAAAAGCGGCATGAGTAAACAGGTGCTTGAAAATTTGGATGAAAAAGCTGCGAGTCGGTTTCTTTATACAATTCCTTCAAGTATTCCTACGCTAGGTCATGCTTCAACCACTGTGTATAATATGCCGCTGAGCGATACATTGTTTCTCACCCAGTATGAGATTATTAAACAGCTTGCAAATGAAGGCCCGTGTGTAATTGTCGGTCGGTGTTCAGATTATATTCTCAAAGATCATCCGCATCACCTTTCAGTATTCATACACGCTCCAGAAGAGGCTCGTGCGAAACGTATCGCCAAATACGAGGATATAAAAATCGAAGAGGCACTTTCTCGAATTTCCAAATATGATAAAGAACGAAAAAAATACCATGATTATTATGCAGCGGGTACTTGGGGAAATGCAGCGTTTTATGATTTAACCGTCGATTCTATGAGGCTTGGTATTGCTGGAACTGCTGAAATGCTCTGTTATGTTGTAGCACATATGGAAGAGTGGGAGGAATCACAGAAGAAGGGGCAATAGGCATACCGTACTGCGTACGAGACGTATTGCCCCCTGTAAAACCACGAGTGATTATTTAGGGAGTGCAATCAACTGCTTCAACTCTGGACGTTTTTTAAGATCCTGTTCAAGTGCTGCTGCACGTGCCTTGTTCACATACTCTTTGTGTTGGAATGAGTAGGTGAAGTTCATGTGTACATCGTATATTCCATTCATGAGTGCATAGGCATCCTCGGTCATGACTAACTCTTCATCGGTAGGGATAACGAAAATCTTTGTAGGTGAATCGTCTGTACTAATCTCAAGTTCGGCATTTCTGCAAGTTGCAATTTTATTTTTCTCTACATCCAGTTTTATACCGAGAATATCAAGATCAGTAGTGGCTCCCTCTCGTATGTGTGGAGCCATTTCACCAACGCCTGCAGTATACACAAGTGCATCGACTCGGCCCAATAATGCAGCATAGGCTCCAATATATTTCTTCAATCTATGACATTCCATACCAATAGCAAGTTTTGCACGCTCATTGCCTTTAGCTGCCTCGTCTCGTACATCACGACGATCACTCATGCCGCAGATTCCTACAAGTCCGCTTTTTTTATTCAGTGCAGTATCCATCTCTTTGCCAGACATACCAGTTCGGTTCATCACAAATGGAAGTATTGCTGGATCTAGATCTCCTGACCGAGTTCCCATGATCAATCCTTCCAGTGGGGTGAGTCCCATAGTGGTATCGACACATACTCCATTTTTCACAGCAGAGATTGAAGCACCGTTACCAATATGACAAATGATGAGATTAGTATCTTTGGGTTTCTTCCCCAAAAGTACAGCAGCCCGTTTTGCAGTGTATACGTAACTCGTTCCATGGAACCCGTATCGACGAACGTTATATGATTTATACCATTCGTATGGCACTGCATACATATACGATTCAGCAGGCATAGTCTGATGCCATGCAGTATCCATCACAATAGCATGTGGGATATCGGACATAACTTTTCGAGCAGCCTCAATACCCATGATATTTGCCGGCATGTGCAATGGTCCGAGTGGAACGAGTTCCTTAAGATGGGCAAGTACTTCATCATCAACCAGAGCAGACTGCTTAAAGAGTTCTCCTCCGTGTAATACTCGGTGCCCAACCGCACTAATCTCACTTACATCAGTAATAACGCCATGTAAGGGATCCAGTAACATTTTTATAATTAGTTCTATAGCTTCTTTATGGGTAGGACACGAAACTCTTTCGGTGAATTCGCCATTTTTAGTAGTCTTATGTTCAATAATTGAGTACTCGAGACCAATTCTTTCGACCACACCTACGGCTAGTACCGCTTTATTGTTCCAATCATACACCTGATACTTTGCGGAAGAACTACCGCAATTCAACGTGAGAATCACCATCACGACCTCCTACTACCTCTATTACTATCTAAATTTTTTTTGCAACAGCCGGGACATATTCTGACATGCCGAGACCAAAAATGCAATGGAGTAGAAGCATAATGATGATATTCATCGTACTATGGTTATGGGAATTAAGGTTTTCACATGTGCCCTATGGCTCTCTCTTGTGTGGTGGCTGCCGTCGCTCTCTGCCCAAACTGTTCTCACAATGCAGGCCAGTGAAGTCTCCACGAAACTTGGTGTGAAGGGTTCACTGATTTCAGCATGGTTACCTTCATTACGAATTTCCTGGAAAGCTGAAGGAGAAGTTAGCTATAAAAACACTGACCTCCCATACGCCTTTATTGAACCCCAATTGGGAATAGACTGTTCTACAGATTTGGGAACTCTTATAGTAGGCGATATTGCAGGCGACCAACGATACGCTACTATTTTTTCCATGAAGCTTGGGACTCCGCTCATAACTACAAAAAAGCTAGGACCTCCCTCATTTACTTCGGCAGCATATTCTGTAGTACCGTTGCATAAGTGGGCATATGTTTTTCCCCTTCGGGAAGAGAGTTGGATTCATGCGTATGGTCTGTACTCTGGGATTGGTGCTCTCGTAGAACAACCGACAGTATTAGGAATACTGCGATTATCATCGCTCTGGATCAATGATGCGAAAAAGACATTTTTGAAGCCGATAATTGATTATGGAGCCCTGCCTATTGGTGAAGGGTGTGTGAATTATCTCGCATGGACGGGTAACAAGCTGTCAATCATGAACCATTTTACCTGTGAATTGCATCTGATGTTTCGTTGGGCTTACGATGCCGCTTTTGGGTTTGGTATGAGCACTGCTCTTAGAGTGAAATGCGAAATTTTCGGGGTAGCTTGTACATATTCTCGACGACAGATGCCATCATGGGCAGGAAGTGTTGCAGAACTGGCATACACCACTTCTGATGCTCCGCTCTCACGGGATACAGTATCTGTTTCATACCGTCATCACTCTATCTCTGTCTCAGCTTCGTTGAGTGATACCTGGTGGAGAATTACTCACTTTGCCGGAGATTCTCAGAGGAGACAGATTCAACTGAAAGGTGAGTGTTCTTTTATGTTGCCGCGTGA
>CAZTUL010000003.1:0-66049 GCA_964616275.1 uncultured Spirochaetaceae bacterium
AGGAGAGAAATCATGAGACGACTTTCTATTTTGCTCATACTGCTTTTACTCGCACTCATGAGTGGTTGTTATAGTACTTCAGATATTGATGTAATTATGCAGAATCGTCCTACAGGCATGCCCTTAGCAAAACGGGGTTCTGTCTTAGAGGTAGTATCACCCGCAGAGATTCTCATTGAGGCCTATGGGGAGTTTTACGGTTCAGGCAAGACCCTTCGTGCTATGCAGAGGGATGTTGATGAACAAGGAACAGAACAGGCACTTCTTGATGCACGACGAACCAGTATTTATGTATTATTATTCGAAGGATCGGATCCTCTATTAACCACGAGCAGGGAACGGACCCTGTTTCAGCAGCACAGCTCATTCTTCTATAACCCTGAAACATTGCGCCGGTATATTACCTACGAAGACACACAATTCAAATCAAGGATATATTTTGATGAGAAAACCGCTGTCCGGGTAGTTAAACGGTTCAAAGTTCATAAAGATAGATTACTTGAAGATCTGGTTGAACGTCGCATACTCGTCTCACGAGATACACTTATGAGTACTTTGGGAAACCCGATAATAATGGTGATGCCCGAAGCTGAAACAAATCAAAGTCCATTGGAAGTACTCGCAAGTGACAACGTCGCAAGACAAGCAACTACGGTTATTCAAAGTTACCTCACATCTAAGGGATACGAAGTTGTGGTTCCTGAGCAATCGGCAGAAATTGCTGGGATTGTAAGTGCTCAGCACATGCTGCAAGGAGCTCAATCCGATTATGCCTATGAATTAGCACTCTCTATTGGCAGCGATATCTATCTTACTGTTTCAGGATATTCAGAGGGAGCTTCATACGGCACCTCCCGATATGTTGCCACTGTAAATGCATATGAAACTACCACCGCTCGATTACTCGGTTCAGAGACCGGATACAGTAAGGAACGCAAAGGTGATGTCATGGTCTCCGTTGAAGAGGCTCTGAATTCCGCTGTAGACATGGTCATGAATCGAATTATGAACTATTGGAAAGAAGACATCTCTAAAGGCGTCCAATATAAAGTAATTGTGAGCCTGCCGGCAGGTTTAGATGCGTATGATATCGATTCAATGCACATAGCATTCATGCATGCAGTAAAGGATGTTGCGAAATCATCAAGAGAATTGATTCTCACTCAGGAGACCATGGATTATATTCTATGGGTAGATCCAGTCACCTACGACCGAGCATTGCTGGTGTATCAGTCGTTAAAAAGGGCTTTTGAACAATTTGGCACCGGTGCTGTACTGGAAAGATCCTCGATGAATCGCAAACTGATGCAGCTCACGATAAATTATTGATCTCAGAGGAGACCGGGCATATGAAGAGAAATCAGACGATTCGCCTCATGAGTTATTCCTTCATAATTCTTTTGCTTATTTTAATTATGGTAGGGTGTACTGTGCTTTCGCAATCAGCCTCTATTGAGAACGAATATAGAGCAGGAGGTATTCCTGAATGGTATCGCAGTGGTTCAATCGATGGTTATCCTACCCAGGAGTACCTCATTGGTACTGGTGAGGGACTCTCATTAGAAGATGCTATAGCTACGGCTCAAGCAACCATAGCAGGACAACTAAAAGTATCTGTCGATTCAACTATCGAATCCTTTAGGAAAGAGACTAACAGTGATGGAACGATAAATTTCTTCGAAACATTTTCTGAAAGTTCCTCAATCACTATCTCTGAAACTATCAAGGGCTCACAGATTATCAAACAGGAAGAGGTAGACGGAACATATTACGTATTTGCGGCACTCCACATACAGCGATTTCTATCACAATTGCTACTTGAGCTGGGAGAAATTCAACTAGAAATAATCAACCAAATCTCTCAAGCCCGAATTGCCGCTCAACAAGGTCTCGTGTTAGTGGCTGTAGACCATTATACCTCTGCATACAATCAACTGGTGACCTATTATACTAAACGGGCATATGTGGAAGCTCTTGCTCCGAATCATGTACCAGCAAGAATCCAAAGTGCGCAGGAGGTTGTCTCTGAAATACGGGCATTACTTGGGGCAATACAACTCTATGTAATTTCAGGCGAAAACCAGCAGGCAGCGGTCGGCTCAGAACTTCCCGAACCGGTTGTTTTTCAAGTGAGGTATCTGAGTCCTACTGGACAGGAAATACCCGTTTCACGAATACCTGTTACTTTACGGGCAGCTGATCAATCATCACTCGGTCGCCATACCACCGATTCGCAAGGAATGGTCTCAATCACTGCACAGGCATTACCAACCACAGAACAGAGCGGAACGCTTCACGCTACGATGGATATGTTTGCCTTCATGGGTCCGTTGTCTTCCGCTATAGGACGTCCTGAAGTAACTGTTCACTATGCCATAGCACAACCTACTGAGGATCAAGTAATTACCCTCGCACTTTATGATGTTGGTGGAAACCGAATGCAAAACCTTGAACGAGCGGTAACACGGGAGCTGGAAAAAATTGGTGTTACAGTAACAACTGATAGTGATTGGCGTATGACTGGGGCCTGTCACATTATTTCGGAACAACAAATACCTTCATATCAGGGTACTCAGTATCTAGCTACGATTGAATTTGAGATAAAACTGAACAATCCCCACGGAATAGCTGAAAAACGAGTAAGTATCTCAAGTGGGGGAAGAAGTATGCTGAATGAACAAGATGCTCTACGAGCAGCGTGTGACCGACTTCGTATCGATACTAAAACACTTGCGAGCCTTATTGCTGAACTACCGTAGAAAAATGTTTTGCATAAAAAACAGCAATATATAACTTAGCAGTGCAGAGACTATCGGGGTGGTAATCCAGCCGATACTGATTTTTCCAAGAAGTCGATAGTTTATATTGCGCCATCCCCCTTTTATTAATCCAATGCCGAGAACCGCACCTACGCAGGCTTGGGATTGCGACACAGGAATAAGCGGTATAGCAGGCAGGCCTACTGAAATAAAAAAGTCAGAAAGAACCGTTGAAGAAAATAGAAACAACACTAAGGCTGTCGCGAGTACTACCACAAATGCAGATACTGGTGAAAGCTTAAAGAGATTATTCCCCACGGTCATCATAACTCGTTTCGAATAGGTAACGACTCCCACCGATATTGCCAAACCACCGAGAAGGAATAGTTGTTGTTCACCGGAAAGAGAGATAAAAAAGAACTGTCTTGCAGGCAGATCTATGGCTTGAATAAAAACACCCATGACGTTCGCAATATTATTTGCACCGAGAGCGAACGCTCCAAATGCTCCAGCAATCAAAAGTCCTCCACGTGTATAGCGATCAAGTAGAAGCAGATGAATGGTCGATGAGTTAACCATACGCCGGACAAGAAGAAACAGCAATGCTGCAAACACTCCTGCAAGGATTGGTCCATACACCCAGGTTCCAACTATATTTGTAAGCACCCGAATATCTGTTGATTTCCCAGTAAAGAAGTTCCATCCCAATATTGCCCCTACGATAGCTTGAGAAGTAGAAACAGGCAGCCCTGAACGCGTCATCCACAAAACCGTTACCGCAGCACTCAACGAAAGAACAAAAGCACCAGAAAGTTGGTCAACCACGCCCAGTGAACCAAGTCCGTGAGAGGCACCGCTTCCTCCGAATACCGCCCCAAAAGTAATAAAAAGACAGCAAATAATGGCTGCAGTACGAAACTTGACCATCTTGGTGCCAACCGCAGTACCAAAAATATTAGCTGCATCATTTGCACCGAGAGACCACCCCATGAAGAGCCCACTCGAAAGAAACAACAGTCCAGTCATGGGTTCAGCTCTCCTATACCATTCGCTTCACTGCGTATACGAGAAGATTTTTAGAAATATCTTCGGAGATATCCGACAAACTGGCAATCCGGGCACAGACATCACGTATCTGCATTCTGTTAGCCAGGTTTGGAATCTCTGAAGATTGAAACACTTTTCGTACAAGAGCCTCTTCTAATGCATCTACCTCCTTCTCATAGAACACTACACGATACACATGCTCTTCTACTGCTTTCGTATGCGAAAATAATGCACGGACCGCAAGCATCAGGGATTCAACCGCTTTGGTGGAATATTCACACATAAGGAGAAGTTCTTCCCGAATACAATCGGGAAGATCGGGAGTTTCCATGGATAATTCCAAGAGAAGACGCTTAATAAAATCGAGGATATCATCGAGATCATCCATGAGCATGTAAACATCACCACGGGTATCCGGAATGAGCATGAATGCATAGAGTTTATACTTGATGTCCTTGAGGTCCTGATCACCTTTCCGCTCAATTTCGGTAACTTTTTGAATTCGTTCATTGAATGAACTCTGCCTACCCTGTAGATAATCCTTCATAGCCTCACCAAAATGAAGACTCGCTGCAGTTATCTGCTCCAGGTAGCGCTCAATGTCTTCCATGAGCTCTTTACTCTTATTGGTAAAGACTTCCCATCCTTTTCCTTTCATTGATTACCTCCAAAAAATATCGAGGGCAGGTTTAGGATGCTATGATACCAACAGATTAAGTGAAAAGCAAACAATCAAGGTAAAACTTCCTTTTCAATTATACAAAAGCTTGATAGGATAGAACGTACCTTATTACACAACAGTTTCTTTAAGGAGGAACATATGAAGAAAATGCTTGTTTTCGCTCTCGTGCTCTTGATGGGTGCAGCAGTCTTCGCCGGCGGTGCACAGGAAACCGCAGTTCAGGACGACACTCCCACCATTCGATTGCTAACTGATGCTACAGGTATTGATGATAAATCATTCAATGCTGCTGCATGGAGAGGAATCGTAGATTTCTATGGTGATACACTGGATAATACTGCTAACCGTGGGAAATACTACGATGTGGTTACCGCTCAGACCCAGGACATGTATATTCCTAACCTCATGCAGGCTGCAGATGAAGGATATGATGTCATTATGGTCACTGGTTTTACATGGGCAGATGCCCTTTCTGAGGTTGCTCCTCTATACCCGGAACAGAACTTTGTTATTGTTGACGTTGACTGGGTGGGCCAACCCAATGTAATGGAGTTCATCTACAGTGAAGAGCAGGGCTCATATCTTGTTGGAATGGCAGTAGCACTGCAGGCAAAAGCAGAAGGAGTTGCCAATCCAAAGTTTGGATTCATTGGTGGAGTTCCTGGTGCAGTCATCACCAAGTTTGAAATGGGTTATGTGCAGGGAATTCTCTCTGTCTTCCCGAATGCAGAAATTGTCGACTACTATGCAAACGACTGGGGTAAACCGGAACTCGCAAAAGCACAGGCTAAAAACTGGTACGATGGTGGTGTTTATGCTATCTTCTCTGCTGCTGGTGGAACTGGAAACGGAACAATTGCACAGGCTAAAGAGTATCGCTTGCAGGGTAAGAATGTATGGGCAATCGGCGTAGACAGTGACCAGTTTGAAGATGGTCTCTATTCCGGCAACAAGTCTGCAGTACTCACTTCCATGCTTAAGAAAGTTGAAAACTCCTCAATCTACTGCTTGAATGCAGTGAAAGACGGAACCTTCAGCGGTCAAGTTGTGAGAATGAACATGGCAGACGATGGTGTTGGTTATTCTACCGCCAATCCAGAGCTGAAGCCTGAAGTTGTTTCAGCTGTGAATGCTGCTAAAGCAGACGTTATCAGTGGAAAGATTAAGATTTACGGAACCTACAAGGAAGCATTGGCAGCTGGTGCTGTTCCTGCAGGCCTTGCAGCTCTTGATGACTAATCATTCAATGAGTATGTAAAAGAAAAATTCCGAAGGTGCGCCGAAAACAGGCGCACCACTTCTATCCGGAAAGTTTATCCAAAAGACTAGACTCTCTAGACGGAAGAATTTTGGGAGGTACGATTGTGGAACATGCCATTGAAATGATCGGCATCACGAAAACCTTTCCCGGTGTTATAGCAAACGATAATGTTACTTTAGAAGTAGCAGCCCAAGAGGTTCACGCACTGCTCGGTGAAAACGGAGCAGGCAAATCGACGCTCATGTCTATTCTTTTTGGTGCCTATAATGCCGACAGTGGTACAATTCGTATTCACGGAAAAGAGGTCAACATAAAAGATCCGAACGTGGCTACAGAATTGGGGATAGGCATGGTACACCAGCATTTTAAGCTGGTTCACAACTATTCAGTAACTGAAAATATAGTACTGGGTATGGAACCAAAAAATCGATTTGGCGTACTCGATATTAAAAGTGCTGAAAAGCGGGTCGCTGCCCTCTCCGATATGTATGGCCTTCGAGTAAATCCATCTGACCTCATAGAAAACATCACAGTCGGGGCACAGCAGCGCGTTGAAATTCTTAAGACGCTCTATAGAAACGCAAATATCATTATTTTTGATGAACCGACTGCCGTACTCACTCCTCAAGAGATTGACGAACTTATTGAGATTATTCGACGCCTCAAGGCAGAAGGGAAAACTATAGTACTCATAACCCATAAGCTTAAGGAGATAAAAGCTGTTGCTGACCGATGTACCGTTCTGAGACGTGGAAAGTATATCGGCACCGTAGATGTAGAATCTGTAACCGAACAGCATCTAGCTGAAATGATGGTAGGACGTGCTGTCCAATTTGAAATAGAAAAGGCTCCTGCAAAACCTGGAGAAGTTGTGTTCTCTATTCAGAATCTCTCCGTAGCGGATAGTCAAGGCCACATGAAGTTGAAAAATTGCTCAATAGATGTACATCGGGGAGAGATTGTCGGTATAGCTGGTGTTGATGGTAACGGACAGACAGAACTGCTCTATGGACTGTCTGGACTTGCACCGGTGGCAGAAGGGAAAATTCTATTAAATGGTAAAGACATAACGAATGCAACCATTCGTGAACGCATAGAACTGGGACTTGGCCATATACCGGAAGATCGACAGAGGCATGGATTAGTCAGTGATTTCAGCATTAGCGAAAACAGTGCACTTAAGAATTATTACTTGCCACCGTACAGTAAGAAATATGGAATCTTGGATTACGCTAAAATGGATGAAGATGCTGCACAACTTATTGAGCAATTTGATATTCGTGCCGGCAGAGGCGTG
Organism: uncultured Spirochaetaceae bacterium; assembly: GCA_964616275.1. Classification (GTDB taxonomy): domain Bacteria; phylum Spirochaetota; class Spirochaetia; order Sphaerochaetales; family Sphaerochaetaceae; genus CAYZJV01. The sequence goes on from CAZTUL010000003.1 coordinate 7,047, forward strand.
AAAACCTCAGCAGGCAGTCTTTCTGGCGGAAATCAGCAGAAAGCTATTGTTGCAAGAGAAATTCACCTTTCACCACATGTTCTTCTCGTCGCTCAGCCGACACGAGGATTAGATGTCGGGGCTATCGAGTATATTCGTCACCGAATTTTAGCAGAGCGGGACAAGGGAAGAGCAATTTTACTTGTTTCGTTCGAGTTAGATGAAATCATGAATCTCTGTGATCGGATCGCAACCATCAGTAAGGGAGCAATTGTGGGAATATTTAATCAGGACGAAGTTACAGAACGGGAAATCGGCATGATGATGGCTGGTTCCAAGCGAACGGGAGGAGAGGCATGAAGTCAGAAACTAGACAGGAACCTTTATCCACCCGCATGCTAAGATCGGATGGAGCAGTATCGGTGTTGGTAGTGCTTCTCGGATTCCTCGTAGGAACCATTCTTGTAGCACTTGTCGGCAGAAACCCCCTAAACATGTACAAAGCTATTCTTCAAGCTCTTTCCGGCTTTAATATCGACAATGGGAAAATGAATGTCCGGTACATTGGGGAGACACTTAACTACTCTGTTCCATTTATTCTTTGTGGATTCTCCATGGCATTTGCAGCTCGAGCCGGCCTATTCAATATTGGAGGAGAGGGGCAATATATCATGGGAATGACCGTAGCTACGGTTATCGGTCTTCTTGGACCTTCAATCACAGGCATGCACTGGATTCTAGCGATTATCGGTGCAATGCTCATAGGTGCATTCTGGGGTGGAATTGTAGGTATATTAAAGGCTAAATATGAAGTTTCTGAGGTTGTGTCGACAATTATGCTGAATTATGTTGCATTATATCTTTCCCGAATCATCTCGCTGCAGCTCCCCGGAGCTTCAACCTACAGGACTGGAAGTTTTCCAGAAACAGCACTTCTAAACAATGGCTTTTTTAAGACAATAACTAACAATTCCATGTTGAACAACGGATTCTTCCTCATGATAATTGCTGTGGTAGTCTATTGGTTTATCATGGAAAAAACCAATCTTGGCTTTGGACTTAGAGCTACAGGCTTCAATAAGGAGGCTGCACGATGCAGCGGTATTCCTGTTGTACGGAGCATTGCAATTTCTATGGCTATTGCTGGTGCTTTTGCCGGATTGGCTGGTGGAATCGTAGCACTCGGTTCATTCAACTATGGACGAATTCTCTCAGGAATGGATAATTACGGGTTCAATGGTATTGCAGTAGCTCTTGTGGGAAATAACACTGCCATAGGAACCATGCTCGCAGGGTTCCTCTTTGGACTACTTAAAAACTCCCAGGCACTCATGCAAGGAAAGCAGATTCCAAAAGAGATTACGTTCATTATACAGGGCTTAATTGTAGTATTTATCGCACTCAGATCTGCTATAGCCATCTACTTTGCATGGCGAAATAAGAGACAGTTACAGAAGGAGGTACTGGCGAAATGAGTACCCTAATTGGTATGATTCCTTCAATTTTGATGATTGTCTCCCCTATTCTGATTACCGCAGTAGGTGGAATGATTTGTGAAAAATCCGGTGTGGTTAACATTGCTCTCGAAGGCCTTATGGGTGTTGGAGCATTCGCTGCTGCTGCTGCACACGTACTCATGGAAGCTGCTGGTGTTGGTCTTCCCTCCATCTGGATTTCTTTGGGTATTGGAGCTCTCATAGGAGCCACATTCTCGCTAATTCATGCTTTTGCCGCTATTAATCTGAATGCCGACCAAACCATCAGTGGAACTGGAATAAACTTGTTGGCTGATGGTGTTACCATTTTTGCAGCCCAAATTTTATTTTCTGCCGATAGAACTAAAGAATTCCGTATGGGGATGCAGACCGATGGTCTGGGAGTGTATCCTACCGCATATATTGCTTTAGTTGTTGTGTTGCTCGCATGGTTTGTGCTCTACAAAATACCGTTTGGTATGCACCTGAGAGCTTGTGGAGAACACCCTCACGCTGCAGATAGTGTAGGAATCAATGTGCGACGAATTCGATATATTGCAGTACTCACCAGTGGTTTACTTGCTGGATTAGCTGGAGGCTGTATTGTTCTTACACAGACTATCCAGTATACGTCGAACACCATTAATGGACGTGGATTTATTGCACTAGCAGCAGTATCGTTCGGAAGGTGGAGACCTATAGGTGTTACATTTGCTGCTTTCCTATTTGGAACCGCACAGGCTTTTGCAATTATCGCAAATAATTTCCCTGCATTGCGGGTGCTGCCAACCGAAGTCTTTAACATACTTCCTTACGTAGTAACATTAGTGGCACTTGTAGTATTCAGTGGAAAGAACTATGCTCCTCGAGCTAATGGTAAACCATATATTAAAGGAGCCTCCTGATGACTCCTCATAACAGGGCAGCACTCGGAGATATTGCTAAAACGGTTCTGCTGCCGGGAGATCCAGATCGGGCTGCCTGGGTTGCCGCAGAATTTCTCACCGATGCACGCGAAATCACACAAGTTCGAGGAATGCGCGGGTTTACTGGAATGTACCAGGATACTGAAGTGTCCGTAATGGCCAGTGGTATGGGAGGCCCTTCTGCCGGCATTTATAGTTATGAACTCTTTTCTGTTTATGATGTTGATCGTATTATTCGTATAGGAACCTCTGGAGGCCTTGTAGAGTCCGTCGCAGTTGGCGATGTCGTCATTGCTATGACGGCGAGTACCGATAGTGCGTGGGCTCATCAGTACAGGCTGCCTGGAACTTTGAGTCCTTCAGCAGATTTCAAACTGTTTGACTATGCTGTTCATGTTGCAAGAAAGCATGATATACCCTTCCATGCAGGAATGGTTTTCTCAAGTGATTTGTTCTCCTCGTATAATGCTCTCGGAGCCGACTCCTGGAAATCATGGGCAATGTTAGGAGCCCTTGTTCAAGATATGGAAACCTATGCTCTCTATTGTACCGCTGCTTATGTAAAAAAGCAGGCGTTATCGCTACTCACTATGACCGACAGTTGTGTAACTGGCCAAGGTCTGGCAGATGCAAAGCGTCTATCAGCGTTACAGCCTATGATAACTATTGCTCTCGAAACTGCCCGCATGTGAGGAACCCAGCATTATGTCCAACAACCCTATACTATTGTTTAATGAAACTATGCGTATACGATTTGCCTGTAAACGCTATAAGAAAACGCCTATTGACCCCCAGAATGTACACCAGATACTTGAGGCGGGACGGCTAAGCCCTACCTCATTTGGTCTAGAGGGTTGGCACTTCCATATTGTTACATCCGCCACTCTGAGAACCCGTATGACTGAAGCCTGTTTTAATCAGGAATCGGTAGAGACTGCTCCGGTGAGTGTAGTAATCACAGCAAAAACAGCTTCATCTTATGATCCCTACGGTCAGTTCGTACGAGAAAGAGGACAGCGATTCCCAGGGACATTGCAAGAATTCATTGATGATTACAAAGGATATTATCAATTTCTCAAGGATAATGAGCGACTTGACTGCTGGTCCCGGTCACAATGTTATATTGCTGCGGCGAATATGATGCAGGCTGCAGCAACAATTGGTATTCAGAGCTGTGCAATTGAAGGGTTTGATGAATCAAAAGTAGCTCCAATTATCAACATTGATAGTGCAATCTGGCAGGTTGCTCTCATTATAACATTCGGGTACCCGGATGAACCAATTCGCGAAAAAATTCGCGTGTCATCTAAAGATGTAACAACGTTTCACTGATCTGGACTGGTACTTACTTACGGTAAGCAAGAAAAAGCCCTATCCAGCAGAGCCCAGAATCTCGCAGCATCAGCATCAACTCCCACCAGCACTGCTCCAAATTCAGAGGGAACACTTGCTATCGTCTTACCATATGTCTCCTGATCATGAAGTTCTACTCGAATATCGTGACGTTCTAAAGTAAATAGGGAGGGGTCGGCTACATAGGCGACACAACAGGGGTCATGCATCGCTGGATAATCACTCCCGTGCACACGGCATGCTTCCCGATAGTTCGTCATAGAGGCGTTGAACATGGCTGCCGATTTGGAGGGAAGTTTCCCATACCGAGCCGCCTGTAAAGCATCGAGCTGCACTTTCAGTGTAACATCGAGCCCCATCATTACTAGAGGTGCTCCACTTGAGAATACGATATGGGCTGATTCTGGATCGGCAAAAATATTGAACTCGGCATAAGGAGTTCTATTCCCTTTGCCCATTGACCCACCCATGAGCACAATGTTCTTCACCAATTGTGGTAATCGAGGTTCTAATCGGATGGCCATGGCAATATTGGTCAAAGGCCCGGTTGGGACCAGCGTAATTTCATGTGGATGAGCCAACACCGTATCAATTATAAATTGAACTCCGTGTTTCTTTTCTGCTTTTTTTGTTAAAGGTGGAAATACCGGACCATCTAACCCACTTTCACCATGGATATCGCCGCCTACTACCTGTTCTCGAAGAAGCGGTCGATCCATCCCTCGGTAAACTGGGGCATCTTCTCCTATGAGTTGGCAGACATTGAGTGTATTTCGTAAGGTCTTATCACATATTTGGTTCCCGGCAACTGCCACAATCCCCATAATTTGGATCTCTTTAAGACCGGATGCCATTACAATGGCAACCATATCATCCTGCCCAGTATCGACATCAAGAATAATTTTTTCAGCCATCGGCTCCACCTCTATGCAAACGGATAACATCAGTATGCCAAAGAGCACAGTTCTAAGCAATAAGAGTTTTGAAATTACAGCATCTCCTTGACTTTATTTATCAGACAATCCTATCATGGAGGCCTGAGAGGAGGTTTGTCATGCACACCAGACCGTTTGGTTCAAAAAAATCTATGATTTCTGAGGTAGGCCTAGGTACCTGGCAGATTGGAGGTTTCTGGGGAACCGTTGAAGATAGCACCGCAATGAAAATTCTCGAGACAGCTGTCGAGCAGGGAATCACCTTTTTTGATACATCGGACAACTATGGGAATGGACGGAGTGAATCATTTATCGGTAAATTTCTTCAAAATCATAAAGATTCACTATATGTAGCTACCAAACAAGGTCGCAACCCAACTCCAGGTTGGCCGGATAATTTTAAGCCGGAGGTTATGGTTCAACATGTTGAGAATTCGCTTTCAAGACTAAAATTAGAGCAAATAGACCTATTACAGCTTCATTGTCTACCTCAAGAAGTTTTAGAAGATGGAACCGTTTTTGAAGTATTGCGAGATTTAAAAAAACAAGGAAAGATTGCCGACTTTGGTGCAAGCGTTGAATCTGTGGAGCAAGGCCTTACCTGCTTAAAACAAGAGGGACTTGCATCACTTCAGGTCATTTTTAATATCTACAGACAGAAACTCATTACAGAGCTTCTTGGACAGGCACAGCAACAAGGTGTTTCCATTATTGCCCGTATTCCACTGGCTAGTGGATTACTCTCGGGGAAAATGACAAAGGATACGAAATTTGCTGAAACCGATCACCGAAATTTCAATCGTGATGGAGCAAAATTCAATGTAGGTGAAACGTTTGCCGGAATTCCTTTTGAAACTGGGGTTGAAATTACTGACGAACTGAAAGCACTTAAACCAGAAGGTATGACGCTTGCTCAAATGGCCCTCAGATGGGTTCTTGATCATGATGCCGTATCGGTAGTAATTCCTGGGGCGAGCCGTCCCGAACAGGTTATTTCAAATGCTGCTATATCGGAAATCCCTCCCCTCTCTCCTGAATTACACAAGAAGTTACAAAATTTTTATCATGAGAAAGTTGCACAACACATTCGAGGACCGTATTAATATAAGAATAAAAAAAAGAGGTATGCCATGGTTCCCACACCAACAACTCACAATAACGCCAAACTGGGAGACATTGCGGAGAGTATTTTGCTTCCCGGAGATCCGCTTCGAGCAAAATATATTGCCGAGAATTATTTAGAAAACGCTGTATGTTACACACAGGTTCGAGGAATGCTTGGATTCACAGGGACTTATAAGGGTGTACGAGTTTCCGTTCAGGGAACGGGAATGGGTGGACCTTCAATGGGCATTTATGCTTACGAACTCATTCATGGGTATCAGGTAAAACGATTAATCCGTATTGGATCTGCAGGAGCGCTCCAGGATTCTTTACATGTTGGCGATATTATTGGTGCCAGTGCAGCCAGTTATGACACCGATTATTCGAGAAGCTGGAATCTCCCAGGTACCATAACTCCAGCGGCTTCTTTCTCATTATTACTTGCCGCAAAATTAGCTGCAGATAAGCGAGACCAACCCATAACTATTGGACCAATTCTTTCAAGCGACCAATTCTATACTCCAAATGGAACCGATGATCTAATCCCATGGAAGAGAGCAGGACTTTTAGCAGTTGAAATGGAAGCCGCATCGCTCTATTTGACTGCACAGGCGGCCGGCGTGGAAGCAGTCTGTCTCCTCACCGTTACTGATTTACCCTTTACAGGCGAACAACTGTCAAGTGCTGACCGGGAACAATCACTCGACACCATGATTCGACTCGGTTTGCAAGTTGCAATAAGTACCTCAATGTAGGAAACACGTGAAAAATCAAACTACGAAACCGCCGGAACAGATTTCTCATAGAATGTTGTTTTGGACTCTCTTCTCCAGAACCTTCTTACTCAGTGCGTTCACTGTGGGAGGTGGATATGTAATCGTTCCGCTCATGAGAAAAACCTTCGTTGAAAAACTAGCTTGGATTGAAGAGAGCGAAATGCTCGACCTTATTGCTATAGCCCAATCATCTCCGGGACCTATTGCAGTGAACACCTCCATTCTTATTGGATACAAAATTGCCGGTGTTCCCGGAGCACTGATAACTTTGTTTGGAACGATTCTTCCCCCACTTATTATCCTCACATTATTTAGCTACGTGTATCACATTATTCGAGACAATAAGATAATGAGAGCCCTGTTTTATGGTATGAGTATAGGAGTAGCTGTTGTCATTCTTGATGCTGTAACCAGTATGGCAACAACGATAGTGTCTAAAAGAAAAATCCTTCCAGTATTCATGATGATTGGAGCTTTTATACTAGCAATAACACTCAACATACATATTGTGGTAATAATTCTCTCTTGTGCAGCAATTGGCATCTTAGTAACATTATTGGCTTCCTGGCGAGAACGCAAGAATCAAAACGCGGGAACAGCACCATGATGTACTTTCAGCTGTTTTGGAGTTTTGTGCAAATTGGATTGTTGAGCTTCGGTGGGGGATATGCTGCACTACCACTTATTCAACAGCAGATTGTTACAATACGCGGTTGGTTGACACTCCAGGAATTTACCGATGTTGTCACCATCTCTCAGATGACTCCAGGTCCAATAGCTCTCAATGCTGCATCGTTTGTGGGTTCTCAACTCTTAGGTATTCCTGGAGCTATTATTGCTACGATTGGTAATGTATTACCATCACTAGTTATAGTCCTTATTCTTGCATGGTTCTACTTTCGCTACAGGAGTTTAAAACTGATTCAAGGCATGTTGTATGGATTACGACCGGCAGTAGTCGCACTCATTGCATCGGCCGGGTTGTCCATACTGTTTCTTGCACTATTCAATCGCCCAACACTTCCAGAATCTCTGCATGAGGTTTCATGGTTCGCCGTGGTATTCTTTTGCTTAGGATTTGTGTTTATGCGAAGAAAAAAACCGAATCCAATCATGATAATACTCGGATCTGGACTTGTGGTTGTGGTAGTATATTTATTGGGCATACCCATCTAGAGAATTTTACAGAGGATAGAGCGAGGTGGAGACATGAATAACAAGGATATTATCGTAGTGTATGGATCAGATGCACGTACGATGACTCGTACACTCATCGAGAACATTCCGTTAGAAGACATGGTTAATCATGATGCACATATCGTACTCAAACCAAATCTTGTGGTTCCGAGACCCGCCTCTGAAGGAGCTACCACACATCCTGAAATCGTACAGACTCTCATTGAAATTCTACAGGAACGAGGATTTTTTAACCTATCTATTGTGGAGAGTGCCTGGGTGGGAGCCTCAACCAAAGAGGCCTTTCGTGTCCATAAATATGATGAAATAGCTAAACACTATAACGTAAATCTTATTGATGTAAAACACGATTCCTACCAATCAATATCTGCTCATGGGTATTCAGTTGAAATGTCACAAAGCATTATGAAAACTGATTTTCTTATCAGCCTTCCTGTGCTCAAGGGACATTGCCAAACTATGGTTACCTGTGCATTAAAGAACATGAAGGGCTGTATATCTGACGCTTCAAAACGAAAATTTCATGCTTGGGGTCTGCATGAACCTATTGCTGCCCTCAACACTATTCGGTCTGCAGATTTAGTGATTGTTGATAGTCTGGAGGGCGATCTGGATTTTGAGGAAGGGGGTAATCCTGTACAGACAAACCGTATGTTCGCAGGTATAGACAGTGTCCTTATAGATACGTTTGGTGCAAATCTGATGGGCTTTGATGCATCAGAGATACCTTATATACAGATTGCAGAGCAATTCGGTATAGGCTCTACTCATCTTGATGAGGCTAACATTTTTGAACTGAATGCCGATACAAACGCTGGTTCTGAACGACCGTCCGGCAAAGTAAAAGAACTAGCAACGTATACGATACCTTCCTCTGCATGCAGTGCCTGCTACGGGAACCTCATTCACGCTATTGCTCGTATGCAGGATCACGGAACACTCCATCAGTTACGACGTAAGGTCCATATTGGACAGGGGTACAAAGGGAAATCGGGTTGTGGAATTGGAGTTGGCATCTGTACCAGTGGATTTACCCATTCACTTCCAGGCTGTCCACCGAGAGCTCTCGATATGGTTCATTTTCTTGAACGATTATGTATCTTAGAATAAAAATCCAATTCTAGGATTGTCATGACCTTTTCATCTCTATAGAATGGCGGCATGGAACAACGTACAAGTGGCCTACGCGAGATGATTAACCTCTATCGAGGTCTACCTAAACCTATCTATGCTCTCTTCTTTGCAACCATCATGAATGGATTAGGGATTTTCGTGTACCCTTTCATGGTCTTGTTACTTACACAGCATCTCGGATTCAGTGACGCGTGGACCGGTGCGTTCATGTCCCTCGCAGCATTAGCCTATCTGCCCGGTTCCTTTGTTGGCGGCAAATTAGCAGATAAAATCGGGAGAAAAAAGGTCATGGTGTATGGCCAGCTTCTTGCAAGCTCCATGTTTATTGTCTGTGGCTTCCTGGGAAAATCACACCTTATTCCTCTATTCATATTCTTCCATCTTATGTTTGATGGAGCTACAGATCCTGCTAGATCTGCGTTGATGACCGATGCAACTACTCAGGAAAACCGGCAGGTGAGTTTTTCTTTAAACTATCTAGGCTATAATATAGGGTTCTCCGTTGGGCCACTTATTGGTGGGTTCCTTTTCTACAGGGCTCCTCAATGGTTGTTCTTCGGTAATGCCATTGCAGGGTTTGTCGCTATTATCTTTGTTGCTTTTACGGTCCCCGAATCCATTCCTGACCAAAAGGCAATCGAGGCAAGTTATAGTTCAGACTCAACCGAACGGGGACATCCCGGCAGCTGGTTACAGGCTATGCTTTCACGACCACGATTATTACTTCTTGCTGTCTGTATCACTTTTTTTAGCTTCGCATACAGTCAATCTCTCTTTGCACTACCGCTATACACTACTCGACTGTATGGTGAAGCTGGAGCAACATTATACGGTTCGATCATGAGTTTAAATGCGATAGTGGTTGTTCTTAGTAATGCATTTCTCGTCATGGCATTACGTCGGTTTCATCCGCTTCGTAACATTGCCCTTGCAGGTATACTCTATGCTGTTGGATTTTCCTGCCTTGGACTTGCACAGCAACCTATCTGGTTTTATGTTCTTGCAACAATATATACCTTGGGTGAAGTAATAGATGCTACAAACACCCAATACTATATTGCAAATAATACTCCCATGAGCCACAGAGCCCGATTCAGTGCTATCCTACCCGTAATTATGGGAACAGGACACGCAATAGCACCTCTCATTGGCGGACAGGTCAGTACGCGCTACGGACTGGAAATTCTCTGGATTCTTGTGGGTATTACGGCAATTGTAGGTACAGTAGGAATCCTCATCCTCTACTGGACCGAGCCACAGGAAAGTAAAAACTCTTATAAAAAAATTGTAGACAATTCAATCATAGAAAGGTGACAATTCTGTAGGATATTGCAAGCCTTTTACTATTAATTACATTTTTAAAAACAATCTTGTATTTTCAGACTGATAAAACAGTTACGTGAACTGGTTTAGCTTAGGCAAAATGCACAGAATTGTATTAAGACTACTTTACATATTTTGCAATCAACTCTATTGTTATAACATGGATGTAGGAAAAGCGATACGAGATTTAAGAGTCAAAGCCGGATACTCACAGGATAAACTTGTTGGAGAAACGGGAATATCGCGTAGCCAGCTTTACTTTATTGAATCTGGAAGATGTGTGCCGCGAGTTGAAACCATGGAAAAGATTGCATCTGTTTTGCACATGCGAGTTTCTGATATTATTTTGTATGCGGAAAATCAATACCCTTCAAAATCATAATTAAAAGAGACTACTAAAACAGTAAGACAGGCCCATGGAGAAAGACCTTGATTCGTGGACAAAAAGGGAGGGAAGAAGGAGCTGCTCCATAAAAGGAAATACCGGCTCCTTCCTCGGTTCTGTTACCGTAGTGGAAAAATCGCCCATATATGCGGTGACATACGACAAAAGGCTGCCGTTTACGTTTTGAACGAATCCGGCAGCCTTTCTTTTCACTATAACAATCTATCAGTCAATAATCTCTTCAATCATATCTTCAATCGAAGCCCCGGGTGCAACCATCGGATACACTTTGTTATCCAACGGAATCTCGCAATCGATTACCACAGGTCCCTCCAAGGCAATCGCCTGTCTCAAAACTGTCTCAGGATCATCAGTACTCCTCAAACGCATTCCTTTCACTCCGAAAGCTTGAGCCAGTGCGACCCAGTCAATTTGTGTATCCAGAGTTGTTTCCGAATACCGTTCTTCATAAAATAATGTTTGCCACTGGCGCACCATTCCCAATGTGTTATTATTCATGATTAAAATAATCACCGGTAGATTATAGCGGGCAATGGTCGCCAACTCGTTACAGTTCATCCTGAATGAGCCATCACCGGCAATATTCACAACACGTTTTTGAGGGCTTCCAATTTGTGCTCCTATTGCTGCTCCGGTACCGTATCCCATAGTTCCTAATCCACCTGAGGTAAGAAATCGACTTTTCGGAGTATGCCTATAGAACTGTGCAGCCCACATCTGATGCTGCCCGACTTCGGTAACCACAATCGCGTCTTCAGGCATTTCATGAGCTAACGTACGAATTATTTCCGACGGCCGTCGTGTTTCTCCGGCAATCTTAACAGGATGTTCAACCTTCCACTTAGCAATTTGCTGCATCCACTCTGCATGTGCTAAAGGCTTTTCCAGCATGCTGTTAAGCTTTTTCAGAACCACCTTGATATCACCAATTACATGATGATATGTTGCAATATTCTTGTTAATTTCCGCTGGATCAACATCAATGTGTATTATCTTAGCCTTCTTTGCAAACGCACTTGCCTTACTTACCACCCTGTCGCTGAATCTAGCTCCAATCACGACAAGCACATCACAGTTACTCACTGCAATATTGGAAACACGTGTACCATGCATCCCAATCATACCGGTGAATCGTTCATGACTGGCATCAATTGAGCCATTACCCATGAGAGAAACACCCATCGGAGTATCTACTTTCTCAATAAATGTGGCCAATTCTTCTTGTGCATGAGAGCGGATTACTCCACCACCGACATACAGCATAGGACGAGAGGAACTCTTTAGTAATTTTATGGTCCTTTCTAAAGCACTCTGTTTTACAGAGTCCTCATTAGGTGCATAGGCCTCAATAACCTCAGGGGTATAATCGATTACAGCTGATGTAATATCTTTTGGTACGTCGATGAGCACAGGACCGGGACGTCCTTCGCGTGCAATCCTGAAAGCATTTCGAATCGTTTCAGCAAGCACCTTTACATCCTTTACTATGTAGTTATGTTTCGTAATGGGCATGGTAATCCCGCTGATATCGACCTCTTGAAAACTATCCTTTCCTAGTAGTTGTGTAGGAACATTCCCAGTAAATGCTACTATGGGAATTGAATCCATGTATGCAGTAGCGAGTCCGGTTACCAAATTGGTAGCTCCAGGTCCGCTAGTAGCAAAAACTACCCCTACTTTACCCGTAGAACGAGCGTACCCATCGGCTGCGTGGGAGGCTCCCTGTTCATGGCTCGTCAAAATATGGCGAATCTTATCCTGCTTCTTATACAAAGCATCGTAGATGTTGAGCACAGCGCCTCCAGGAAATCCAAATATTGTATCTACTCCCTGCTCTATGAGACACGTAATAATAATCTCAGCTCCGTTCAACTTCATGCGATTATCTCCATTTGCCAGTATTGAATACTGGGAATTTGTGCAGAACTATTGTCCTGCCGACAATTATCTATCTGCGAACACTGCTCCTGTCGCAGCACTAGTAACCTGCTTAGCATATCTGCCAAGATAGCCCGTAGAAATTGGGGGATCGGGAGCCCTCCACCCTTCCTTGCGCTTCTCAAGTTCCTGATCATCTACAAGTAACGAAAGGGTTCCTCCATCAATATCGATATCAATCAAATCCCCTTCTCTCACAAATGCAATGGGACCACCCTCTGCAGCTTCTGGAGAAACATGACCTATTGAGGCTCCTCGGGTAGCTCCACTGAATCGACCGTCGGTGATCAAAGCAACATCTTTATCAAGCCCCATACCGGCAATAGCAGATGTCGGGCCAAGCATTTCTCGCATTCCCGGACCACCCTTCGGCCCTTCATAGCGGATGACAATGACGTCACCTTTGTTAATTTTTCCACGATGAATTGCCAGGCTGACGTCCTCTTCCGATTCAAAGACTCGGGCAGGCCCCCGATGGTGTAGCATCTCAGGAGCTACCGCGGATCGCTTAACAACAGCGCCCTGTGGAGCGAGGTTACCACGAAGAACAGCAATACCACCGGTGATGCTATACGGAGTCTCTATAGGACGAATAACTTCTGTATCATAGTTTTTTGCAGCTGCAATCTGAGCCCCTATAGTCTTACCTGACACCGTTGTGACATCGGCATGAATAAGCTGTTTCTTATGCAATTCCGACATAACAGCCATAACACCACCAGCACGGTACAAATCTTCAATATGGTAGGGACCTGCGGGAGCTAGATGACAGAGATTCGGAGTTCGCTTACTCACTTCATTTGCCTTAAAGATATCAAGATCCACATGCGCTTCATGTGCGATTGCAGGAAGATGCAACATGCTGTTGGTGCTGCACCCTAATGCCATATCTACAGCCAGGGCATTCTCAAATGCCTTCTCTGTCATAATATCTGAGGGTTTTACCTGCTTTCGATATAGCTCCATAACAGCATATCCTGCCTCTTTGGCCAGCCTGTCACGTTCAGCATAAACAGCAGGTATGGTACCATTTCCCGGTAATCCCATACCAAGAGCCTCGGTGAGGCAGTTCATGCTATTGGCAGTAAACATGCCGGAACATGATCCGCATGTAGGACATGCAGAATTCTCACATGCGAGCAGTTCATTGTCACTCATTTTGCCTGCAGCATGAGCTCCGACTGCTTCAAATACACTCGTGAGATCTATAGCACTTTTCTCCCCAGGCAGATGCCCTGCAAGCATCGCACCACCAGAAACCACAATCGTAGGAATATTTATTCGAGCAGCCGCCATAAGCATTGCAGGAACGATTTTGTCGCAGTTAGGAACCATGACCAAGGCATCAAAGGGATGTGCTGTAGCCATAATCTCAATTGAATCAGCAATAAGTTCTCTACTTGCGAGGGAGTATTTCATTCCCTTGTGACCCATAGCTATACCGTCACAGACTCCAATAACTGAGAAATCAATAGGAGTCCCTCCTGCTGATCGGACCCCTGCTTTCACGGCATCAACTATCCGATTCACATGAACATGCCCCGGGATAATGCCATTCGCCGAATTTACAATGCCAATTAATGGTGCCGAAATTTCTCTATCGGTCAATCCAAGGGCTTTCATAAGTGAGCGGTGAGGAGCCCTTGCATGACCGCTTTTCATTTGGTCACTTCTCATATCTTTGCTCCATTCTCCGGTTGCTTAGTGTAGGCACGGAAAGCTGCAAGAAGTTTCATCGTGATCTCTCCCGCTGCACCAGAACCAATCATCTGTCCATCAAGCTCAGTAAGAGCTATAAGTTCAGCAGCAGTACCGGTGAGGAATACCTCATCAGCATTCAATACATTGAAATGGGTAAAAGGAACTTCGTTAACGGTATACCCTTCTGCACGGGCAATGCGAATGACTGCCTGTCGTGTTATACCGTCTAACGTCCCGAGCCATATGGGAGGAGTGGCTATTACTCCGTCCTTAATAATGAAAATATTGTCACCAGTACACTCAGTGACCACACCCTCTTCATTAAGCATAAGTGCTTCGTCAGCTCCATATCGGTGAGCTTCAATCGAGGCAAGGATATTATTGAGGTAGTTCAGGCTCTTTATCTGTGGATCTACGATTGTAGCCTTATTTCTTCGTAAGTGGCTGGTTATTACTTTCAGGCCGCGACGATAGGCTTCTTCACTGTAGAGAGCTACTTGCCCGGCTATACAAAACAGGCGGGGCTTGGCAGCATCCGGTTTGGGGAATAACCCTAAGCCATCAGCACCTCGTGTGCAGACTAATCTGATGTATCCATCCACGATGTTATTCCGTCTACAAGTTTCGAGAACAATCTCAGTAATCTCATCGATTGGAAGAGGAAGTGTTAAATTGATTGCTTTTGCTGCCGATTGGAAGCGTCTCATGTGATCCGCTAGCCGAAAGACCCGACCTCCATAGGCGCGGATTCCCTCAAAGATACCATCACCATACAACAATCCATGATCCATAACCGGTATCTTAGCCTCACTCAATGGCACGTAATTATCTTCCAAATATACCAATTGCTCTCCCATTTCTGACTCCTTATAATTGCTGGGCTATCAATGTGCCCATCTCTTTTGTTCCAACCAGTTTCATCCCCTTGCTCATGATGTCGCCGGTACGCCATCCTGCATCCAGTACTTTACCAACTGCAGTCTCAAGTGCACATGCTTCTTCTTCTAACGAGAATGTATAGCGAAGCATCATGGCAACCGAAAGAATCGTTGCAATCGGATTTGCTTTATCCTGGCCTGCAATATCTGGAGCAGAACCGTGAATCGGCTCGTACATACCAAATGCATCGGAACGGAGGCTAGCTGATGGGAGCATGCCGATAGAACCGGTTACCATACTCGCTTCATCACTCAAAATATCACCAAACATATTTTCTGTAACAATGACATCGAACTGCTTTGGTGCACGGACTAACTGCATAGCCGCGTTGTCTACATACATATGATCTACGGAAACTTCGGGGTATTCTTTCGCAATAGTATTCACCACCGAACGCCAGAGACGAGAGGTTTCGAGGATATTTGCTTTATCAACACTCATGAGTCTCTTGTTACGTTTCATGGCAATCTCAAATGCTTTTCTCACAATTCTATCGATTTCTGCTTCAGTATATGCCATCGTATCGTATGCGGCATTACCCTCTTCATTACGACCGCGTTTCCCGAAGTAGATTCCTCCTGTAAGTTCTCGCACCACCATGATATCGAGACCACCGGCAATCAGGTCTTCCTTGAGAGGACATGCCCCTGCAAGCTGTTCATAGAGAATGGCAGGACGAAGATTACAGAAAAGTCCAAGTCCGCTTCTCAGGCCCAGTAACGCTTTTTCAGGTCTCTGTTCGCCTCCAAGATGATCCCATTTAGGACCTCCAACGGCTCCAAGAAGAACCGCTTCAGCATCTTTGCAACCTAATAATGTTGATTCGGGAAGTGGGGTGCCGACGCTGTCTATGGCAACACCGCCGCCGAGATAGAACGAATAATCAAATTTATGGCCAAACTTGGTTCCAATAACTCCCATTACTTTCAATGCTTCTGCCACAATATCTGGACCTATACCGTCACCGGGGACCAATGCTATCCGCATTTTCATGCTAACACCTCCTTTTTGAGGTAGTTAATAAGTCCATCTGCATGTATCATTTTCTGAATGAATGGAGGGAAAGGTTCTGCTGACCAGCTCTTTTTTGTCGTTTCGTTCGTTATTATGCCTGTAGAAAATTCTACACTTATGGTATCTCCCGCTGAAATTCCTGCAGCAGCCTCGGGACATTCAAGAATAGGAAGTCCAATATTAATTGAGTTCCTATAGAAAATTCGTGCAAATGAGGCCGCAATCACACAACTTATTCCCGCAGTCTTTATAGCCAGTGGAGCATGTTCACGCGATGATCCGCAACCGAAGTTTTTATCTGCAACCATGATGTCGCCCTGTTTTACCTTTTGAATAAAGGTCGCATCAATATCTTCCATACAGTGATTTGCAAGTTCCTTCGGATCACTCGTATTCAAGTATCGAGCAGGAATAATTACATCGGTATCTACATTGTCTCCATAGCGAAATGCTGTTCCTTGAGCTTTCATATCTTATTTCTCCTCAATAGTCTCGGGGTTAGTAATGAAACCGGTCAGTGCCGATGCTGCTGCTACTGCCGGACTTGCAAGATACACTTCACTTCCTACATGTCCCATTCGCCCAACAAAGTTTCTATTGGTTGTAGCAACTGCCCGTTCACCTTCAGCGAGAATACCCATATGTCCCCCGAGGCAAGGTCCACAGGTAGGAGTGCTGACTACAGCCCCTGCCTTCACAAAAATTTTCAACAAACCTTCTTCCATAGCTTGCAGATAGATTTCTTGCGTTGCAGGAAAGACGATTGTTCGCACCTGCGGATTCACCTTCTTCCCATCAAGAATCTTTGCTGCGACACGCAGGTCGCTTATACGTCCGTTGGTACACGATCCAATGACAACCTGGTCAATCTTTACCTCTCCAACCTCATCGATTGTTCTGGTATTGTCAGGTAGGTGGGGAAATGAAACCGTTGGCCGAATAGTGCTTAAATCAATTTCATAGGTAGCATCATACATAGCGTCATCATCGGCTTTCTGTACGATAGGTGTCCGTTTGCAGTGTTCTGCCAAATAGGCAAGGGCAGTATCATCCACGGGGAAAATACCATTCTTTGCACCAGCTTCAATAGCCATATTGCACACGGTAAACCGGTCATCAATAGAGAGTGAACTCACCCCTGGCCCAGTAAACTCCATAGACTTATACAAAGCACCATCTACACCAATCATCCCAATAATGTGAAGGATGAGGTCTTTACCGGAAACCCAAGGAGAAAACTTACCGGTAAGGTGAAATCGTAATGCTGAAGGGACCTTAAACCAGGCTTTGCCAGTTGCCATGCCTGCAGCCATATCGGTACTCCCTACTCCTGTAGAAAAAGCCCCAAGAGCTCCATACGTACAGGTGTGACTATCGGCACCAATGATAAGATCACCCGAATTTACCAACCCCTGCTCAGGGAGTAGTGCATGTTCAATACCCATCTGACCTATTTCAAAATAATTCTCAATCTCTTTTTCGGCAGCAAATTCACGCATCATCTTACACTGTTGTGCAGCTTTGATATCTTTATTGGGTGTGAAATGGTCGGGGACCAGTGCAACCTTGGAAGGATCGAAGACACTGTCAACCCCAAACTTAGCGAACTCTTTTATTGCAACTGGGGCAGTAATATCGTTCCCCAGCACAAGATCCAAATCAGCCATAATCAGCTGGCCGGAACGAACTTCATCCACCTGCGCATGTGCAGCGAGGATTTTTTGCGACATGGTCATACTCATGAATTATCTCCTTGCAAATGACTAGAGGGAGCCTGTATGCCCTCCTTCATCAATTTATATTCTATTGAATCTACTAATGCCATCCAACTTGCCTCGATAATATCGGTAGAGACACCGACAGTTGACCAGGAATACTCGCCATCCGACGTCTCAATGAGAACCCGTACCTTTGCAGCCGAAGCATCCTTTGAATCGAGAACACGAACCTTATAATCGGTAAGGTGCACCGTAGCGAGCAATGGATAGAATTCTTCCAGAACTTTACGCAATGCTTTATCGAGAGCGTGCACAGGGCCATCCCCCTGTGCCACAGCTATAGCTATTTCACTGTCTACCGCAACTTTCACTACTGCAGTATGACTCATATCGGGATCACCCATCAACGGGCGCTCTCCGAGAGTTTTATAATGATCGAGCACGAAATAGGGGGTGTATTTCCCCAGATGTTTTGCAATTACGAGTTCAAACGAGCTCTCTGCACCTTCAAACTGATATCCAGACATTTCCATTTGCTTTAATGTGTCAATAATCTGTTTTGTCTCCGGAGCGTCTTTCCCAAGGTTTGGTGCAAATTTCTGTATCCGTTTGAGAATGGTCGCCCGTCCAGCTACTTCACTCATGAGCATTCGACGTTCATTTCCAACGAGTTCGGGATCTATGTGTTCAAATGAGCGGGGATTCTTAGCTATGCCATCAATATGCATACCGCCCTTATGAGTAAATGCACTTCTTCCAATATATGGCGTACCATGCGGAATTGAAACATTGGAAATTTCTGCAACTGAATGAGCTGTGAGGGTGAGATGTGACAATGCATCTTCATCCAAAACTTGATACCCTAATTTTAATTGCAGTGTTGGAATTATTGTTGCAAGACACGCATTCCCGCATCGCTCACCAAAACCAACCAACGTCCCCTGCACCTGCCGTGCTCCGGCTTCAACAGCAACAATTGAATTAGCATCGGCACATGAAGCATCATTATGGGTATGTATTCCCACCACTATACTCGGATGACTTTTGGCCAACTCCGCTACTACATCCTCTGTTGCCTTACCAATAAAGGACGGAATAGCTCCACCGCGAGTATCACAGAGAACAATAGAGGAGGCTCCGGCTTCGGCAGCCACCCGAACAGTTTCCATGGCATATTCCCGATTCTCATCATA
This sequence comes from uncultured Spirochaetaceae bacterium, assembly GCA_964616275.1. GTDB lineage: Bacteria > Spirochaetota > Spirochaetia > Sphaerochaetales > Sphaerochaetaceae > CAYZJV01. The sequence continues at coordinate 26,158 of CAZTUL010000003.1, forward strand.
CCCGTCAAAGAAATGCTCAGCATCAAAAACGACTTCTTTCCCATGAGAGACAAGATACTTTACCGTATCCCGAATCATAGCAAGATTTTCTGTAAGATTAGTTCGGATGATATCGGTCACCTGGAAATCCCAGCTTTTCCCAAAGATTGAAACCACCGGAGTCTGTGCAGACAGTAATGATGCAATGTTGGTATCATGCTCCACTGCAGAGTCACGACGCCGAGTAGATCCGAATGCTACAAGTCGAACATGCTGTAACTCCATAGAACTTACTTGCTGAAAGAATTCAAGATCCTTCGGATTACTGCCGGGATTTCCCGCTTCAACATAGGTAATCCCAAGATCATCAAGCAATCTGACAATTTTTAATTTATCGAGAACAGAAAAGGAAATTCCCTCCGCCTGGGCTCCGTCGCGCAGTGTAGAATCAAATAGAGCTACACGATTCTCCGTTTTAGACATGGTAAAGCTCCTTTGTGATATCTTCATCGACCGTTCCGGAAACCTTCATATCACGCGAGCGGGCCTCTTCTGAAAGCGGCACCCACTCCTTAGCTTTTCGTCCTGCCGAATGATCAGTTTCTCCAACTGTATTCGACTTACTTTCGGCTACCGAAATCATTCTGTTCACTGCAGAGAGCAGACTCTGCATGCTGGCTTCCAAGATATCAGTACTGACACCGCGTCCTCGATAGACCCCATTATCATCACTAATCTTTACTAAAACTTCTCCAAGTGCATCTCTGTGTTCAGTTACCGCTCTGAGTTGATAATCTTCAAGTGAATAGGAGTGTTTAATAATACGTTCAACAGCTTTATAACACGCATACACTGGACCTGTTGCCATCTCAACGGCCTGTAATTTTCTCTCTCCACGTCTGAGAGTTACGCAAGCAGTGGTGGTCATGGTATTTCCAGTATTCACTACAAAATTATCAAGCTCATAAATATGTGGAGCAGCGTGAGTACCACTCTCCATGAGTGCAATCAGATCACGATCGGTAATCTCTTTTTTCTTGTCGGCAACATTTTTGAAGTCTGTAAACAATTTTGTCGCCATTTCAGCATCGAGCGTATAACCGAGATCTTCCATCCGCTTGACAAATGCATGTTGCCCAGAATGTTTTCCCAGTACCATGGTCGTCTTTTTCAAACCAATAGATTCGGGTGTCATAATTTCATATGTTTGAGCATGAGCCATCATTCCATGTTGATGTATTCCTGACTCATGTGCAAAGGCATTCGCCCCAACGATTGATTTGTTTGGAGCTATTGCCACTCCGGTAATACTCGATAACAATCTGCTTGTTTTATACAATTCTTCTGTTTTGAGGTTATAGGAATAATCGAAGAGATCTCTGCGTGTTCGAATTGCCATAACAAACTCTTCAACTGCAGCGTTTCCTGCACGTTCGCCTATACCACAGACGGTACATTCCGCCTGACGGGCTCCTGCCTCTATTCCGGCAAGAGAATTTGCCACAGCAAGACCAAGATCATTATGACAATGAACGGAGAGTATAGCCTTGTCGATGTTTGGTACGTGGTTCATCAGATATGAAATAAGATCTCCAAATTCATTGGGAATGCTGTAGCCCACCGTGTCTGGAATATTCACGACTGTCGCTCCTGCCTTGATTACAGCTTCAACAACTTTACTGAGATACTCACGATCGGTTCGTGCAGCATCCTCTGCCGAGAACTCTACAGCTGGGCACAAATTTCGAGCATGCCGAACCATAGCTACAGCTTGTTCCAAGGCACGCTCACGTGTCATTTTCAGTTTATACTGCAAGTGAAGATCGCTCGTCGCAATGAACGTATGGATCAATGGCTGAGCAGCACCCTTTACAGCATCCCATGCACAATCTATATCTTTTTCAAGTGCACGTGAAAGTGACGCTACCGTACAATTCTTAACCGCATCGGCGATGGCCTGAACAGAGGTAAAATCTCCAGGTGAAGCAATTGCAAACCCAGCTTCAATCACATCCACACCGAGCGTTTCCAGCTGACGGGCGAATCGAAGTTTTTCTTCGAGATTCATACTATACCCAGGAGCTTGTTCACCATCACGGAGTGTTGTATCAAAAATTCTAATCTGTTCGGCCATATTCTTCCCTCACTACTATACGGCTTTCGCCGATTGTATTCGGACAATGCAACGCATTGCAGTCACTACTTCTTCAACCAGCTCATAAGAGATCGCAGTTTTTTTCCGGTTGATTCAAGGAGACTTTCAGATTCCATACGGCGTTTAGCATTAAAGAAAGGACGTTTTACCTGATTTTCGACCAACCAATTTCGGGCAAAGGTTCCATCCTGAATTTCGGTCAGGACTTTCCCCATCTCTTTTTTCGTTTCATCGGTAATGATTCGGTTCCCTGTTACATAATCACCATACTCTGCCGTATCACTGATTGAATATCGCATGTAGGAAAGTCCACCCTGGTTAATCAGGTCTACGATGAGCTTCATTTCATGACAGCACTCAAAATAAGCCATCTCCGGCTGATACCCAGCAGCAACCAATGTGTCAAAACCAGCCTTGATCAATGCTGAAACTCCACCGCACAGAACAGCCTGTTCACCAAACAGATCGGTCTCGGTCTCCTCTTTGAATGATGTTTCGAAAACACCCGCACGTCCTGCTCCCAAACCGACTGCATAGGCAAGAGCAACATCCTTTGAGTTACCGGAGGGGTCTTGATGCACAGCAATCAGTGAAGGTACACCCTTTCCTTCCTGGAATTGGGAACGGACTGTATGTCCAGGACCCTTGGGTGCAATCATGATTACATTGACATCCTTAGCTGGAGCAATCTGTCCAAAATGGATATTAAAACCATGAGCAAAAGCGAGGTACTTTCCTGCTGTGAGACCAGGTTCAATACTTTCAGAAAAGATTTTTGATTGCTTCTCATCGTTTACAAGCATCATGATGACCTGTGCTTCCTTTGCAGCATCGGCAGCGGTCATAACTCGCAAACCAGCCTCTTCAGCTTTCTCCCAGGAAGGACTTCCTTTATAGAGTCCTACTACAACGTTGATTCCCGACTCATGTAGATTAAGTGCATGTGCATGTCCCTGACTTCCGTATCCAATGATTGCAACCGTCTTACCTTCTAAAACCGACATGTCGGCATCTTTTTCATAATACATGGTACTCATAATTATTCTCCTTTTGCCCTCTAGGCTCTGTCATTCATTAATCATTATTTCGATTGCTATGGTTCACCATAGCTTGGCTACCCCGTTCCATTGCTGTCATTCCAGTACGTACTAGTTCAGTTATTCCATAGGGTCTCAACAAATGAAGGAACGATGCAACTTTATCGGTATTTCCGGTAATCTGCATGGTGATTGTCTCTTCGGTAACGTCCACTATTTTTGATTTGAAGATCTCAGAGAGTTCAACTACAGCGGCTCTTGTGGCGGCTGTTGTCTGCACCTTAACGAGCACAAGTTCACACTGAATACTCCCTTGGAGAGTAAGCTCAACTACGGTAATGACATCAATTAGTTTTTCCACTTGTTTTTCGATTTGTTCAACAATCGATCGATCACCTGATACCACAATGGTAATCCGGCTGATTTCGGGATTCTCGGTTTCTCCGACCGAGAGGCTGTCAATGTTATACCCTCTTCTACTGAACAATCCGACAACTCGGCTCAGTACGCCTGGATGGTTATTGACCAAGATTCCTAATGTATACCGTTCCATGTCTCAATCCCCCTTTGGAATGTGTGTGCTGTAAATCCAACTATCCTTGTGGATAGCTAGTGCTAAAAAGGCTACACCGATTCACCGTGAAGGGTTCTCCACGGGTGCACCAAAACCGGTTTGCCGTGGGTTTATAGAATAATAAGGCTTACGAGAATAATAATTACAGATAGGATTACGATAGGTAGGAGGTAGGAAGAAACTATGAGGGGTGAAAAAAATGCAGATTGACTGGATTGGCACACGGACAATTCCGTATGAGGCCAATACGTCGCATGTGTTTTGGAGCTGTGTGGCTTCTTAGCCGTTCTCATGACTCGCACCTCGAACAAATAGATTGCTTCTTGTTGTATACGCCTCAGAAAAAAATGTCAACTCCAAGTTAAACATCTTTGTAAATAAATATACATAATTTATGCAATTTTATGAAAACTTGCAGGAAATCATATGAAAAACAGCTCTCATGCATACTAAAAAAGATTAATTAATCCAGATAAATCAAGGGCAATAAGCTATGTTCATGTGATCTTATTGGTTTTTCTTGCTTTTATGTTCTGCCACAAATGCAGTCAACCGTTCCATCGTTTCAGCACTCACAATGTGCTCCATACGACACGCATCTGCCTCTGCAGTTTCAGGATCCAGCCCCAGTACATCACCTAAAAAGGTCGTAAGCGTCTTGTGCCGACCATAAATCTGTGAAGCTTTCAACCGGCCTTTGGCAGTTAGTTCTATGGTTCCATATGTTTCCTGATGAATATACCCATTGGACTGTAATATCTTCATAGCGCGACTTACACTCGGCTTGGTCACACCGATTTTATGGGCAACATCGGTAAGTCTCACCGTACCTCGCTCTTGCTCAAGCTCTAATACAGCTTCTAGATAATCTTCACCCGATTCTCGCATCCATTCCTCCGTTCACACGTAAACCATTGTATCACGCATAAAAAGCACTCGCAATGACTCAGTATATCCGCTCTCATTTCCGATTCTTAAATATTTTAGGAAATAGAAGCAGTACAAGAAAAATGAGAAAAATAACCACAAATATTGCCAGCATTCCCTGCCACATAAGGGTAAGCGACTGCATAAATACATCCATCATAATCAAGCTCTCCTATTACACCAGCATGCCAGGCACGAGTCCTAGAATAACACCCCCGGCGATGACTGAAGCAATTTGTCCCGCAACATTCGCTCCTACTGCATGCATGAGCAAATGATTCTGAGAATCGGCCTCTTGTCCCATACGCTGCACTACGCGAGCTGACATGGGAAATGCAGATATCCCAGCAGCTCCTATCATCGGATTTACCTTGTTCTTGGAAAAAAGATTCAGGAGTTTCGCAAACAAGACACCGGCAATTGAGTCAAAAATAAAAGCAAGCAACCCCAGCACCATGATAAGCATGGTTTCGTAGCGTACAAACTTGTCAGCCTGCATAGAGGCCGATATGGTAATCCCCAAGAGCAATGTTATAAGATTTGCAAGTACATGTTGCGCCGTCTCAGAAAGACTCCCCAACACTCCCGACTCCCTAATGAGATTACCGAACATCAGCAACCCGACGAGACTGACTGAGGCAGGAGCCACATACCCTGCGAATAACGTAACTACTATGGGAAATAACAGTCGTGCCATTCGAGAGACCGACTTCGGATTATACGGCATACGAATCGCCCGTTCCTTTTTTGTAGTCACCAATTTAATTGCGAACGGTTGAATTATTGGAACCAAAGCCATATACGAGTAGGCCGCAACTGCTATCGCCCCGACATATTCACTTTTCAGGACCTGCGAAACTAAGATTGAAGTTGGTCCATCTGCAGCTCCAATGATTCCAATGGAGGCAGCATCCTTAAGAGGGAACCCAAGCAAAACAGCAATGGAAACTGTAGCAAAAATACCAAACTGAGCAGCTGCTCCAAACAATATAAGTTTCGGGTTACTTAGCAAGGGGCCGAAATCGATCATGGCACCTATGCCGATGAATAACAGCAGGGGCATTGCTTCTGAGGCTTCTATACCTACTTCAAACATCCACTCTAAGATACCTGCAACTTCCCCGATACCGCTCATGGTAGTATTAAGAGCACCTGAAAATGGAATGTTCACTAAAATTGCACCAAAGCCCATGGGCAATAAAAGAGCCGGTTCAAGTTTTTTAGATATCGCGAGAAAGATAAGCATTGCGCCGATTACATACATGACCAGTTGCTGCCATGTAGTGGCAGAGAGGCCCAGTAATAGAAAATCCATGGATATCTCCTCCTTGGAGTGCTGTCTGACTATATCACTAGCAGTCAATGCCGGTCAACGTTACAGAACATACAACAATTCCGTATATTTATTCCTTTTCTATACATATGAGACTTTCCAAAAATATAAAAACATCCTATCATGCCAAAAACATCGTGTTGGGATTGCTCCCCATCCGAATCAAAGAGGTGAATAAATGAAGAAACTGTTTGTGATGATTGCTGTGACGTGTATTGCACTTTCGATACTTGGTGCAGCTGGATCTCGCGAAGTAGACGCTGTGGATCGTTCTTTAGAAAAAGTGCAGGACAAAGGTGTCTTCGTATTAGGGCTTGACGACTCATTCCCTCCCATGGGGTATCGAAATGACGACAACGAAATAGTTGGTTTTGATATCGATTTGGCACGGGAAGTAACTAAGCGCATGGGTGTTGAACTCAAACTTCAGCCTATCGACTGGAATGCAAAAGAACAAGAATTGAATACCGGAAATATCGATTGTATCTGGAACGGGTTTACTATTACCCCAGAGAGAAAAGAGGTTATCAACTTCTCAGATCCCTATGTGAACAATGCCCAGGTTGCAGTGGTAAAAGCCGACAGTCCCATACGATCACTTGCTGACCTAGCAGGAAAGAAGGTCGGACTCCAAGCTGGTTCAAGTGCTTCAGATGCAGTGTATGGGAATGCCGAGTTTGCCGAATCTTTAGACCAGATTGTTGAAGTTCGTGATAACCTTACAGCCCTCATGGATCTTGAAATCGGTGGAGTTGATGCCGTAGTTCTCGATCTGTTCGTAGCTAACGATAATATTCAGCGCAGTGGAAAGGATTTTAAAATTCTTGAAGAACAACTCTCGTTTGAAGAGTATGGAATCGGATTCAGAAAGAATGACCAGGCACTCCGCGATGAAGTACAGAAACATTTGAACGAAATGGCTGCAGACGGTACCCTTGCAAAGATTTCAACCGATTGGTTTGCAGGTGATATTACCGTTGTAGGCAAGTAGATAAGAGAGTTTAAAAAATGCAAAAACTGTTGATGCTGATGCTTGGGGGTACGCTTACCTCACTACGCATATTCTTCCTCACACTGCTTTTCGCACTTCCGCTGGGATTGCTGGTAGCGAAAGGGAGAATGAGCAAGCATCGCATCATCAGTTCCGTGGTAAACGGATACATCATGGTAATGAGAGGGACTCCTCTCATTCTGCAACTCATATTCGTTTACTTTGCTCCTTATTATGTGCTCGGAGCTTCCTCAGACCGTTTTACTGCAGTAATTATTGCTTATGCAATAAACTATGCAGCCTACTTTGCTGAGATATATCGGGGTGGTATTCAAAGCATTCCCCAAGGCCAGCTGGAAGCAGCTTCGGTCTTGGGTTTTTCAAAGGTGCATACCTTTTCGCATATCGTTATGCCGCAGGTGGTCAAACGAATCATGCCAGCTATGGGAAATGAGGTAATTACACTCGTAAAAGACACTGCACTTGCTCAGACCATTGGCGTTGCCGAATTATTCCGAGTCGCACAAAATGCAGCAGCGAGAGAGTTCTCCACCATGCCGATTTTTATAGCGGGTGTATTTTATTTCGTCATGAATGCTGTTGTATCTAAGAGCTTCGATTTCATCGAACGTAAGCTTGACTACTACAGGTAGAAGGGAGCACCATAATGTCCGTCATAACTGTTGAACATGTAAGAAAATCCTTCTCTACCCTCGAAGTATTGCGTGATATCTCGTTTTCACTCGAATCTGGTGAAGTTCTCTCTATTATCGGCCCTTCAGGATCCGGAAAATCCACTCTACTCAGATGTATTACCAACCTTGAGACTATCGATAGCGGTCTCATAGCAGTAGGCGGAGACACACTGGTTTCAACCGACGATGATGGTAAAACTCTATATGCCGATAAAGAAACCATTTCCCGCATACGACTTCGTGTAGGGCTCGTATTTCAAAATTTTAATCTATTCCCTCACTTCTCAGTTCTGAAAAACATCACCGAAGCTCAAGTGCATGTACTGCATACTCCAAAAGATGATGCTGCAGAACAAGCTCACGCCTTACTGAGTAAAATGGGACTCTCCGATAAAGCTAAAGCATACCCATACCAACTCTCCGGTGGACAGCAGCAACGTGTTTCCATTGCTCGGGCATTAGCATTACGCCCGCAAGTGCTCTGTTTCGATGAACCTACCAGTGCTCTCGACCCTGAACTTACCGGAGAGATTCTTGCCGTCATTAAAGAACTTGCCTCAGAACATATGACCATGATGGTGGTAACACACGAAATGGCATTTGCACGAGACATTTCCAACAGAGTAATCTTTATGGACGAAGGTCTCATTGTTGAACAGGGAGCTCCAGACGAAGTTTTCTCCAACACGCAGAACGAGCGAACCAAAAGGTTTCTCAGTCGCTTTGGGACCTGATTACCCCACAGCTTGCTGGCATGATAAGTTCCCCCTGATTACAAATCATTACTCCATCTGTAATTACCGACTCAACCGTATCACCATTCAGAATCACAATATCGGCTTTGTGTCCCGGTTTGAGAAGGCCTCTATCCGGTATACGCAATCGATGTGCGGGTACTGAAGTCATACGGGCAATCAACTTCTCAAGACTCATTACCTGCAGCTCACTGGAGTAATGAGTGAGTAAGTGTGGAACAGCCTCGTATGATCGCTGATGTATAACACTTCCGCTGTAGAGAGCGTCTGTTCCGAAACAACCCAGACGATGACGTAGTATCGTGCAAAGCGACTGTTCAGATTGTGTTACATCGGCCATTACTGCTGTTTCAGGAAGTTCTGCAAGCAGATTGAATAAGAAGGTAAATGCATCGGTCCCAGCTCGTTCTGCCAGCTGAGCAAAAGTCGTTCCCTGCAACTCCGGTTTACCGTCGATATGCATCACCGAAATTGCATCCCAACCACACAGGGATACCACACTATCCCACCCTTTTGGGTTAATCATCTCCTCTTTCATATGTGATCGTGCATCGGAATCTTGAAGAGCTGCTTGTAGATCCTGCTTTGAAAGCTGCAGGTATGACGGAGGCAACAGACTGTAGAGTGAAGTGGAGCCAAAGGTATACGGATACTGATCAAAACCTACATCCAATCCTTTAGCCTCGTATGATTCAATAAGTGCGAGCACCTCTGGTACGAGGTGTTGATTACGCTCACCTATGACCTTAAGATGTGAAATTTCGGTCCTTACTCCCACCTGTATCGCCAACTCAAGCACTTCCCGAAGAGAATCCAGGATAAAATCTCCTTCACAACGATGATGTACAGAAAACAAACGATTCCGATTTGCTGTAACCTCTAATAATGCTGACAGTTCATCATGATGAGCAAAGAAACAGGGAGCATAATAGAGTCCCGTTGAAAACCCACAAGCACCTTGATCATAGGCAAGGTTAAGAGATGTGCACATAGCATTGATTTCTTTTGTTGTTGCCGCGCGATTGGGATTTCCAGATACATGGGCAATTCGAAGTGGAGCATGTGCCTGAAGCCCTGAAAGATGTGTGTAAGATCCATGGTTTTGTACATAATCAGCATACGAACTTAAGTCATTCCACGACCATGATGGTGGACCTGTCCCCAGCACATTTGAAGTCATTTGTTCTAGTAGTGAACGCCCACAAGAAGTTGATGCAATGGGAAAGATTCCGAGCCCACAGTTTCCGAATACTTCAGTAGTAATTCCCTGTAAAATTTTTTCCGACATATGCGAGTCACTCAGCACATGCAATTCGCTGTGCCCATGCATATCAATAAACCCTGGAGTGATAATCTTTCCAGTACAATCGATTGTTACATCTGCGGTAATATCACCTCTTTCGGAACCGCAATATACGATAGTATCGTCTTTGACCGCAACTACTCCCTGGTAACGGGAATTCCCTGAACCATCAACTATAAACCCCCCTGAAAAGAGCAATGAAACATGCATGCTTCATTCTATGCTTTTCGATTTGATTTGAGAAGACTTCATGCTATCCGGTTCATTATATAACACCATTTGTGTATACTGTCGTCTGGAAGGAGAGTCATCGTGGATATATATGATGTTATCATTGTTGGTTCTGGACCTGCCGGTATGGGGGCTGCATTCGAAATTGCTGAAAAACGCCCAGACCTCTCAGTACTCATGATAGACCAGGAAAAATTTTCAACCGGCGGCATGAGAAATGATTGTAAGATGAATTTCACCTTCCCTATCGGATTCCCTGAAGAGTACTGGACGAAAGATCAAGCTAAAACATACATGGAAGGGGTTAAGAAATTTCTCAAGCCCGATATTTTAGATAAAAGTAATATTGCAATATACCAGAAACGTGCTCAGCGGCTCGGTTGCAGGCTGCTGGAGATTCAACAGTCGCACCTCGGCACCGATGGAGGTCTGCTCCTCATAAAGCAATTGCTCGCAGAATTACATTCACTTGGAATTCATCTAGCATTAGGCGAAACCATGCTGTCGGTGGATGATCAAAAGAAATACATTGCAACCGACAATCGAGATATTGGCTACCGAACTTTACTCATCGCACCGGGAAGACGCGGGTTCCATTTTCTGCAGATGATGATGCAAAGTCTGGGAGTTCCCTTTATCGACAATATTGTTGATATTGGTGTTCGCATTGAAACGCGTATTGAGCACTACCCAATCGTAAAAGATTACTATGATCCAAAATTCTACTTTCCCGAAAAAGTCAGAACCTTCTGCACCAATAGCGGTGATGCTCATGTGGTAAAGGAGAAATATACAAGTGCACGAGGCGATACCTGGTTTTCGGTGAATGGTCATGCCTATTCGGCAGCAACACATGAGGCCAATGGATTAGTGAATTTTGCCATATTGAAAACTGTCAAGTTCACAGCTCCATTAGCAAGTGGACAAGCCTACGCTGAAAACCTTGGTATGCAGGCAGCCCTGATGGGTGGTGGACGACCTCTTATGCAGCGGGTCGGCGATTTCCGATTGGGTTCACGAAGCAAGGAAAATAGTTTTAATAGCGACTTGTATGACTTTCTACCTAGTCTAAAAGACTGCTGTCCTGGAGATATTTCGCTGGCGGTTCCTGCAAAAATTCTACGTGTAATCTGGAAAGCTATGAAGAACCTCGATACCATCGTCCCTGGAGTGCTTCATCCGTCGACTATCATGTACTACCCAGAAATTAAACTCTACGCAAATAAACCGGTGTTCATCGACTCATTTTTCAGAGTAACCAATGCAGTATATCTTGCTGGAGACGGTGCGGGAACCAGCAGAGGTATTACTGCTGCTTGGGCAAGTGGTATGAGATCAGCTCAAGGGATTCTGGAGCAATTAGCCGCTACATGAGCGGACTGAATAACTTCAACACATTTCTGCCAAATCTGATGGGAAAAGAGCGATTTTCCTCATCAACGAGCGAAATTTCTGTACACAGTTCAAGTGTTCTGGAAATATCGTTTCTCACATGAGCAGCTAATGAGGAACGGAAAAAAATAACACCGCACTCGAAGTGCATATAAAAACTTCTATAATCCATATTTGTAGTACCTACAATTGAGACCTCATCGTCAGCTACAAACATTTTTGCATGCATAAATCCTGGGGTATATTCGTAAATCTTCACCCCAGCATCCAGCAGAGGTCTATAGTGAGAACGAGTTACAGGGTGGACATACCATTTGTCCGGACGGTGTGGAGTAATGATTCGAACATCTACGCCACTTTGTGCGGCAATTGTGAGAGCAGATGTCATCTGAGTGTCTATTATAAGATATGGAGTGGTCATCCACACATATTTCTGGGCATGATTAATAATCTGTATATAGGCGTTTTCAGAAATATTTTCGTCATCAAGCGGGCTGTCTCCGAACGGTTGTACAAATCCATCGGTCGGATAGTGCGTCTGTGGAATATAGGCAGTAAGATCAATATCTTCTTCTGTGGTAAATATCCACTGTTGAAAAAACATAAGTGTAAGATTCCAGACTGCATCGCCGCGTAACATTACCTTACAATCTTTCCAATGACCAAATCGGATTTTTCGGTTGATATATTCATCGGCAAAATTTATTCCTCCCGTAAATCCAACATCACCATCGATAATGAGAATTTTCCGGTGATCACGATAATTTAATTTTGCATTGAGGTGCGGTTTAATCCGATTAAAGACCCCTACTTGAAATCCCATCTCTTTCAGGGTTCTATCATACCGTCCAGGAAGTGTCTGAATACTTCCCAGATCATCGTACATGAGACGTATCACCACCCCTTCTTCGAGTTTACGTCTCAATAATGAAAGCATGGCAGACCACATCTCACCGTCTTCTACAATAAAGTATTCAAAAAGAATAAATCGTTTTGCCTTTTCAACCTCTTCGAGAATTCGACTAAAAGCCGTCTCTCCTAGTGAGAAGAAGGTGACTTCGGTATGTTCCCAGGCAGGAGCTCCTGTCAGATTGAATATGTAGTCGGACTGACGGGCATAATTTCCAGAATATGCGGTCAATGAAGATCGTACCTCAGCATCGGGTTCGGGAAGAATGGCTCGCATCTCCTTCTCGTAATGTTCCTGATACTTCGCCATTTGACGAGCTACACGCTTGCCTACACGTTTATTTCCAAAAAGAATATAGAAGGGAACCCCAAAGACTGGGGCTACCAGAATCACCAGAATCCAGGATATTTTAAACACAGGGTTCTCGTCTCGGCTCACAATTACAAATACGCTGATAAAAGCAAGTGTATACACAGTGGGGATGTATATCGTGCTAATTGCCATAAAGTTGAGAATCAGCCACACAATCACAAAGATTTGAATGGCAAGTAAAGCGATAAAGGTGAAGAGTCTCCCCGTGAGGAGTTTGAAAAACTTTATCATGGTCGATTACTTCTTATCTTCGTCATCTCCGTCTTCATATTCATCATCGAAGAATTGTGCCTCCAACTCAGAAATATCGTCTGGGTCCACAACAACTTCAGGATCTTCTTCATCATCATAATCTTCAGGATCGAGCTCAATATTCGGCTCTATCTCATCATCGTCATCAATATCGGTGTTTGGAAAACTATCATCAAACAGATCGTGCTCATAGAGAGTTGATGTGAGTTCATCGCTTATTTCCTCTTCACTCGAGAAACCAGGGTTATGTTTGAGATCATCCATCATCTGCCCAATGGACTCTTTTGATACTGTGGCAGTCTGAAAGAATTCCTTCTCGAGAGCTTGTTCAAGCAGTGCATACGCTCCATGAAATTTCCCCAGTGCGATGAACACCTGAGCTGCGTGAACATAGGCTTCAGGAAACTTTGGAGAATGATCGGAGAGCAACTTATCAAACTCCTGTTTTGCTTCTAAGAACGCTCCCGTCTTAAACAAATAGTGTCCATAGTTGTCAGTCATACCCGGACTTTCACTCAGATGCTCTTCGTTGTTCTCAAACAAATCCCCAGCCTCGTCCAATAAATCTTCATCTAGGAGATATGTGCCATAATTTATAAGGAGGGTTTTATCCCTTCTCCCTTCGTTATAAAGTGCTCGAAGATCTTCAATAGCTTCCGATCTTTTCCCAAGAGCCCAAAGTGCCATCGTTCGAGAGATACGTGCACTTACCACTGTTTCCTGATTGGGTTGCCGTTTTTTCTGTTCACGATCAATCACCGAGTCATAGATTTCCAATGCAACAGAGGCATCTCCACGCTGCACAAAGAGATTTCCCAACATGATAGTATAGTTCGCCGGCAATCCAGCTTTCCATGCCTGTGTATAATAGTGCCATGCCTTTTCCTGATTACCTGAACGATTATTAAGAGCTCGTGACCCTAATGCTACGAGTATATACCCACGTTTGATAAATAGAACTACGCCAAAAGCAACAAAAATCAATACTATCTTACTCGTTTGCGTAATGGGCAAAATCATGATCCCAATTATTGCGACAACGAGTGCCAGCAATGTAGGATTTTTCATAGCAAGCCTCCACGGTGATGTGTTTCTATCATGCCATATTTCAGAGTAGATTGCCACCCGTCTCTCTATTGTCATAGTAACTCATAATCGATAGAGTAACAGTATGGAAAGAAAGCCATTACTGCTGCACTGCTGCTGTGGGCCATGCTCAACAAGTTCGATTGAGCGATTAAGAGATCTTGGTTACGAACCCATACTTTTTTTCGGAAACAGTAATATCTACCCTGAGAAAGAGGCAGAAAAAAGGTTTGCGGCACTCGAAGATGTAGCAAAACACTTTTCTCTTCAGCTCATTCGCCATAACTATAGTCATGAATCGTGGCTACACCATATATCAGGCCATGAGAACGCTCCTGAGAAGGGTTCTCGTTGTGCACTCTGTTTTGCTTATAATCTGCAAGAGGCGGCTGAAGAGGCAAAAAAATTAAATATTCCGTTTTTTACCACGACCCTTACAGTAAGCCCCCATAAAAGTGCACCAACGATTTTCACGGTTGGAGAGCAGTGGGAATCATTTGTTCCTGTTGATTTTAAGAAGAAAGACGGTTTCAAGCAGAGTATTGAACTGTCAAGAGAGCTGAATTTATATCGACAGGATTATTGTGGTTGTGAGTTTTCCCTTGCACAAGAGCGTTCACGCAAGAAGTAGAAGACTCCCAGCCATGACTACCATGCCTCCGATGACACCATAAATTGCAAGGTGATGTTCTCCGTACCGTTCTGCGGTAGGAAGCAGCTCGTCGAAAGAGATATAGATCATAACTCCTGCAGTAGAAGCTAGTACAAACCCAAGCATAAGATCAGTATTTGAAACAGAGAAAAGCAATAATCCTAAAAAGGCTCCAAGCATTTCTGAGAGTCCTGAGAGTAGAGCAATCACAAGACTTTTTGCCCTATTCCCAGTAGCAAAGTAAATAGGTACTGCAACCGCAATTCCCTCAGGAATATTGTGGATAGCAATGGCTATTGCGATGCTAATTCCAATTTGAGGATCGGCCATGTAACTGGTAAATGTAGCCAACCCCTCTGGTAAATTATGAATTGCAATGGCAAGAGCGGAGAGAATACCGGTACGAAGCAAATGGGTGTCGGTACAGGGATGTGCTGAATTTACCAATGACACAACATCTGGAATTTCATGTGGGTTATCCTGCGATGGAACGAATCTGTCGATAAGTCCAATGACGAGAATGCCACCAAAAAAAGCCAATACGGTATACAATCCGGCACGGTTGTCGGGAAAATATTGCTCAAGATAGTGCAGAGCTTCTGGGAGGATTTCCATGAACGAGAGGTATACCATGACGCCAGCAGAGAACCCGAGTGATGCACATAAAAAATGAGAACTCGACCGTTTCTGAAACATGCTCAACAATCCGCCGATTCCTGTAGAAAGACCGGCAATAAGGGTAAGTACTAAGGCAGTGAGGATGGTAACCGAATTCATATTCCAGACGATACCGAAAACTCTATATACATGTCAATGAAAAAGTTCGTCATACCTAACTTATTGTAGAGAACGAATAGACTTTTTTGCCCGTTCAACAATCATCTCGTAAATTTGATGCAATTCCATGGAATCGGTTACGAGTTCCTCTGTTTTACAATCAATACGTACTACCACCGTATCGGCTGCATAAGGAACATTGTATCGTTTATATACCGCTTCTGCGAGCGTACTCATCATCTCAGCTTTTACCACAGAAAAACCGATATGGACCGCTAAAGCCGCTGCGGCACGTCCAGCAATTCGATCATGCAAAATGAGATGCTCAGGTTGCAATCCCTCTCGAAGTATAAACTGCTCAGCTTCTAACAGTGGGTGGAGCCATTTCCCACTACTTGAGAAGAGCACATGCTGGTCGATGTCGAGTATCTGAAGTGATATTCCCTGAGGTAAAATTCGTGTTATGAGCCATTGAGGGATTGCAGCTGTTCTTTTCATATTCTCCTGCCAAAATAGAATCCCCAAATGAAGCCATTTGCGGGACCGTCGTATCCTACATACAACGAAGTTGGCAAGGAGTTCAATCCTAACAGCGAAATTGTGGTTGAAAATTGCATTCCAACAGAAGCAACCGGCACATACACCGAAGCTTCGTTCCAAAGGAACTCTCCATATACTCCTATCGAGGAGTCTTTGAAAATCAGCAACTCTCCTGCTGTGGGCTTAAAATTACTTGGCTGCCAATCGACCCCAAACCGCCCCACGATAAGCTGATTTGCAATAATGGTTCCTTGAGCAAGCAGGGTTGCGTCGGTCGTTTTGAATCCATCCTCACGGTAGAAAGGAACTTCTCCTAATGCATCGAGAGCAAATCGGCCTGTATATCCCATGTGAAGCACAATATCGCCAATTGGGAATTTTCCAGTCACTTTGGTATGCAGGAAACTACGATCCCATGTTCCCGCTAACTGCCAAGCTCCCTCTGCAAACAATACCATTCCAGAATTTTCAGGACGTGCCCAGGTGATAGAGGCTCCTGTATGGACGAGCATGGATTCCAGAGTAATCTCCGGAGAGAGAAGGTGCTCAATTTTTAGCGTTATTTCTGCACGAAGTGCATCGGCGATATAGTTTTGTTTAAAGTGGATAACTCCACGCTGATACCACGATGGAAGAATGTCAGTTTCAGAGGTAGCAACAATATCTGCCTCAATCAAAAGAGGAGGGATTGGATGATACGAAAAACTGGTGCTTAATCCTGGATACACCATCATGGGAGAGACTGTTTTCCATCCCATTCCTCCATGTATGGACACCCACAGATCCTTCCACCGTAAATTATACATGAGTCCGAAAATTGCATCATCTCTGAGATACCAGTAATCGCCCTCATAGTTGAAAGAACGAAGCCCCATAAACAGCTGCTGTGAGAGCCTATGCTGTGAAACTCTTGTGAAGAGTCGATAGTCACTGAGAACCTGCTTCTCCCGTGCCGAAAAATTAGCCCTGAACTCACGCATCCCGAGCGTTGTACCACGTGCATTCAATGCTGCTAATGCTGAGTCCTGTTCCTGAGCCGATTCATATCCCCTAAGTGCCAATTCATCTATAGACGCAAAGTCCATGAAGGAGAAATCCTCCACATCACACCGAATCCATATGGCATCTGGATGCTTTTGTAATTCGGCGACTCCCTCGCGTCGCTTCGCAATATCAATGGAAGTATTCAACACCGAAAGGGCATTTCGTAAATTTATATCCTTCCCTTCATAGAAGGTTGTGGAGACAATCGTTGTATCGGTATATTCATACGCAATATCGAGCGGAACTAGATTGGTGAACCCTCCATCAATCAATAGGTGTCCTCGATAGTTCACTGGAGGGAAATAGACAGGAAGGGCAAATGCTGCATCAAACACGTTGAGTACCGACCCCTCCATAATCTGGACTTGTCGTTTTGTGGCAATATCCTCACTCACTATCATAATGGGAATAGGTAGATCTTCAAGCTGAGTAGATTCGCCCAAATATGTTGCCACCAGAGAGCTGAATCGTGAAGTATCGAGAAATCCGCCTGCAAGCGGCCACGACAGATCAAACAGCTGAGTGGTATCAAGCTGAGAACATACCGTGAAAATCTGTTCGGGAGAAAGTCCGGCTGCATAGAGAATTCCCACTATGGATCCCATGGAATTTGAGATGATAAAATCGGGAACGATTCCATGTTCTTCGAGGTATCGAAGTACACCAATATGTGCAAAAGCCCGAGCTGAGCCGCCTGATAACACAAGACCTACAGGATCACGTGTCCCCTCAGTTCTCTTTAAGATTCTCTCTCTAAAGGAGATGTCACCATATTTTATGGGAACGGTGGAGGCAAGAATATCGTTAGAGTTGTGCAGTACTTCGGGAGTAATCCCTGTTTGAGCAAACACAACTCCACTGAAACATATCAGAAGAGCAGCCAGCATCTTCTGTAGTACACTTTTCATCCAATCCTCCGTAGCTATAAAACTCACCTAGAGGTTTATAGTAACGCATAAACATACCAGTGGCAATAAAAGTGTCAAGACCCCGATTTTTTTAATACATTTGTGAGCAGTGTAATGGCCTCGTCAATCTCTTCGTGCGTTATCGTCAAAGGAGGAACAAAACGGAGTGTATGTGACCCGGCACTGGCAAGAATGAGTCCAGCGTCCATACAGGCATCCAGAATAGGTCGCACTGGCATCGAAAGCTGCACACCAACCATGAGCCCTGTACCACGAATTTCTTCTATTATCGAAAACTGCTGTTTGAGATTCTGGAGTGCGGCCCAAAGGTAGTCTGACACATCCTTCACATGATTCAGCAGGGAACTCTCCTCCAACCTCTTGAGCACACAATTTGCAGCTGTGGTCGACAACAGGTTCCCCCCGAAGGTTGCTCCATGATCCCCCGGTTTGAATACTTGAGCTGCTGCTCCTTTAGCCACCACGGCACCAATAGGTACTCCCGCTCCGAGACCTTTAGCAAGCGTCATAACATCGGGAACTATCTGAGCTGCTTGCCATGCAAAGGTGTAGCCAGTACGGCCCATGCCACATTGAACTTCATCAAACACGAGGAGAATATCTTTCTTATCACATAATTTTCGCACGTTCTGTAAAAACACAGGATCTGCAGGAATCACACCACCCTCTCCCTGCACAGGTTCTATAAAAATTGCACATGTTGTATCGGTAACCATAGCTTCGAGAGCTGCGAAATCATTGAATGGAGCATACGCAAATCCCGGTAGTAATGGTTTAAATGCTTCCTGATATTTCGTCTGACCAGTGGCAGTCAGTGCTCCATAGGTTCTGCCGTGAAAAGACTGCTGCATCGTAATGATATCTGTTCTACCCTCGGATTTGGACGAGCCATACTTTTTCACTAATTTAATGGCAGCTTCATTTGCTTCAGTTCCACTGTTACAGAAGAATACGCGATCCATTTTACTGAGTCTAACTAATCGATCTGCTGCTTCAATCCCTACCCGATTCCAATAAAGGTTCGAGCAGTGCATCATTCCATTTGCGATTACTTCTTGTAATGCCGCAGAGAGTTCTGCATCGCCATAGCCAAAAATATTAACTGCAATACCAGCGACCATATCGAGATATTTCTTCCCATCTATATCAAAAACATAGCGACCACTACCCCGTGTTAACACTACGGGGAATTGTGCATAGGTCTCCATGTAAACAGATTTTCCTCTCTCAATAAAATCTTGCATCGGTATGTTCTCCTTATCTACTGCTAGCGGGTCATCATGGTCCCTACACCTTCATTGGTGAAGATTTCCAATAAGAGCGAGTGAGGGGTTCTCCCATCGAGAATGTGAACACTTTGTACCCCCTGTCGAATTCCGTCCATACAGCACTGGGTTTTAGGAATCATGCCCCCACAAATTGTTCCATCCTCAATATACCGTTCAGCTTCATGTAGGGTAAGTTGTCGTAAAATACTTGAAGGATCCTCTTTATCACGGAGAATCCCCTCTACATCGGTGAGAAAGACCAACTTTTGAGCATGCAATGCACCGGCTATTGCACTCGCAGCATAGTCGGCATTGATGTTGTATGTATTACCAGAAAAATCGGTTCCCACAGGGGCTACAACCGGTACAAAATCACTCGTCATAAGGCTATCGAGCAGTGCCGTATTCACTCGTACCACTTCGCCCACATAACCGAGATCCTTTCCGTTGTGCAGCTTCTTTTTTGCTATAAGGGTATCACCATCTTTTCCGTTTATACCAACCGCCTGGATTCCCTGGCCTTGAAGATTCTGTACCAATTCTTTGGAAATTGTTCCGGAAAGAACCATCTCTGCAATCTGGGCAGTTTCAACATCAGTAATGCGAAGACCATCGAGAAATTCACTCTTCTTTCCCAACCGCTCCATGAGAGCAGTAATCGAGTTACCTCCACCATGCACTACTACAGGACGCATACCAATCATTTTCATCATGGCGATATCTTGAATAACCGATTTTTTGATCTTCTCATCGACCATGGCACTTCCACCATACTTTACCACCACGATACTTCCAGCAAACCTGCGAATATAGGGTAATGCTTCAATGAGTACGCTTGCTTTTTCAATTTCCCGCTTCATAGTCAACTTCTATAATCTCCATTTATCCGAACATACTCATAGGATAGATCACATCCCCAGGCTGTGGAGGAACCTTCGCCATCTCCGACCTGTGCAGAAACGTAGATAATTTTCTCCTGGAGTATACTCTTCGCTAAATCTTCGTCAAACTGAAGGGGAACTCCGTCCTTCATGACTGCAATCATCCCCCGCTCGCTTGCATAGGTGATTGATACCTCAGAGGGATCAAAGTCAGCCCCTGAATATCCCATGGCACAAAGCATCCGTCCCCAATTGGCATCAGATCCAAAGAATGCAGTTTTCACCAGACTACTGGAGATTACTGATCGTGCCATAAGTCGAGCATCCTGTTTGGAAGGTGCTCCAGAAATTTCCACTTCAATAAACTTACCGGCGCCCTCACCATCGAGGACTATCTGCTTTGCCAGTTCGGTATGAACATACATAAAGGCCTCTTCAAAGAGTTGAGCCTCTTTTGTACCGGGTACCAATTCAGGGGCTTCAGCAGCTCCATTGGCAAGTACAAGCACGGTATCATTCGTACTCGTGTCTCCATCGACCGAAATCATATTATACGAGTCAACAACGGTATTTCCTAAAAGTGTCTGCAGATAGGATTGAGAAATTGCAGCATCGGTAGTAATAAACGAGAGCATGGTCGCCATATTAGGATGAATCATGCCCGACCCTTTTGCCATTCCTCCGATTTTTACCGACTTCCCTGCAATCTCAATCTCCACTGCGAGTGTTTTTGTAAAGGTGTCGGTGGTTAAAATGGCCTCAGCAGAATCAGAAGCATGCTTGGAAGTATGTCCCATATGCATCGTACAGGTGTTGATTCCTTCCAACACTTTCTGCATGGGAAGTGGAACACCGATCACGCCGGTTGAACATACCAATACCTCTTCAGGTACCAAGTGCAAACTTTGAGCAACCTGTTCCGCCATTGCCCGAACATCGGCATCACCCTGTTTTCCTGTACAGGCATTTGCATTTCCACTATTAACTACAATGGCACTAACTGGCTGATGTTGCGCTACAATCTGCTGATCCCATACAACAGGAGCTGCCTTGACTACATTTGTAGTAAATACACCCGCAACTGTGGCAGGAAGTTCAGATAGCAGCACGGTCATATCTTTTTTTCTTTTCTTGATACCTGCAGCGGTAGAGCCAACAAGGAATTTTTTCGGGGATGTGATTCCACCTTTAACTGATTTCATTTGGTTCTCCTCCTCTTATATGGGGAATGCGGGGACTTCATCGAGACCTGACTGTTCTTCAAGCCCGAACACAATATTCATATTCTGTACTGCTTGACCTGCAGCACCTTTCACGAGATTATCAATTGCTCCACACACGACAACTCGCTGAGTACGTGAGTCTATGGTAAATCCAATGTCACAATAATTCGATCCTTTTACCCATCGCGTTTCGGGGAAGGTTCCATACGGAAGTACCCGAATGAATTTCTCGTGAGCGTAAGCATCGTTGAACGCGTCAACAATATCTTCTTTTGTGATATGTGGACGTAATGTAGCATATACAGTTGCAAGTATGCCACGATTCATGGGAACAAGGTGTGGTGTGAATGAAACAACAATCCCTGTATCGGAAAGACCTTGCGAGTGTGTTATGGAGAGTTGTTGTTCAATCTCGGGAGTGTGTCTATGGCTTGCTACCCCATATGCTTTAATTGATTCATTACTTTCACAGAATAAAGACCCGAGTTTTTCTGATCGTCCTGCCCCAGAGACTCCCGATTTTGCATCAATGATGAGAGAGTCGGGCTTAACAAGTTTTTCTGCAAGCAACGGGTGTGCAGCCAAAATGGAACATGTGGTATAACACCCTGGGTTAGCAATGAGACGAGCACCCGCCACATCGGTCCTATATAATTCTGAGAGTCCATAGACCGCTTTTTGTAAAAGCCGTGGATTTCCATGCGGTGTTTTGTACCATTCCTCATATACCGAGGAGTCGTGTAAACGGAAATCTGCTCCAAGATCGATAATGACGCATTGAGCCAATGTTGCTTCAGAAATCTGCTGCGAGGCAATACCGTGAGGTAGAGAAACAAATACTACATCACATGTTGCTGCAAAAGTGGCAATGTCTGCCTCATGACAAGGGTATTCAAACACCTTAGCAAAATTTGGATAGACAGAAGCATACGATTTGTTCACATAACTGTGCGATCCGGCTACAATTTTCTGAACATTCGGATGCCGACTCAGCAGTCGCATAAGTTCTGCTCCCGCATATCCTGTTGCACCAATCACTCCAACTGTAAGCATAGTATTTCTCCTTAAAATTCTCGGGAAAACATTCCCATTATCTGTATATATATTCATTTTCATTTTTTGTATAGGGGTTTTCTGTATATTTATGCATATTTCACTATTTTACTCCTTACTCTGGTTTACCTGAAGTATTGTTAGGGACTTGTTTACGATGTTGTTACTTATGCAACTTAAAAACAAATCGCTTTTATGCTAAGGTAAGCATCATACGAGGGGAATCATGAGAAGAAAAGACAGACAACAATCAGAAGAGTTTGCACGAAATCTTATTGAAGTGGCTCCGTATGGCGTACTATCTATGGCTACGCTGGATGGAAGACCCTATGCAATCCCGATTTCGCATGCACTCGCAGGCAATATCATTTATGTACATAGTGCAACTGAGGGGACAAAATTACAGCGTATTGCTGCAAACCCTCAAGTGGTCTTCTCCTGTGTTGGGAAAATTCATACCTTACCGAGTGAATTTTCTACAGAGTATGAGTCAGCAATCGTGCATGGGATTGCAACCCTAGTTTCAGATGAGAATGAAAAGAGGGAGGCACTCCGTGCTATTGCTCATAAATACAGCCCTAATTACAAAGAAGAGGCAGAACAGTATATTGAACGTTCAGGCAACCATACCACGGTTATAGCCATTAGGATTGAATCGATAACTGCAAAGGCAAAATTACCGAAAAAGGAAGTCGCACATGATTGAAAAGGTATACGCATACAGTATTGCAGATACCACTGCAGTAGAAAGAATCGTAGGTGGACCACGAGTTCGTATTAACCATCTGAGTTTAGCAGTTGGAGAATCGGTTGATCCACACCCAACAGCAGAAGCTGCTCATATGATAATCACACGGGGGACTCTCGGACTTACTCTGAATGAGCAGGAAGAACACTCCTATGCAGAGGGTGCCATCGTAGAAATTCCAGAACAGACCTTATTGGGGATCAGAAATGCTGGAAACGAGACTATGCACTTGTTTGTGATTAAAGCGGTGTAACAGGGGGTGCTTCTCCTGCTCCTGCAAGTGAATTGCTGCCAACGTAAACTTGGTTTCGACCCAATCGCTTGGCCTCATAGAGAGCTTTGTCTGTCTCAGCTATGAGTAGTGAAGCAATATCAGAACTCGGTGGTACGTCTGTACAAGAAAAGGTGATAACACCAAGACTGAGCTGAATTGAAATCGTATGCTCTTCACTTGCATGGATGGCCTGACTGCCTGCATCTGTTCGTATCCTTTCAGCAAGTTGCACTGCATCGTGCTCAGTTGAGTTAGGAATCACAATAATGAACTCGTCGCCTCCGTAACGCCCGATGCTATCCGAGAATTTGATATTGTGAAATAACACTTTTGCAAGGGTTTCCAATACACGATCTCCAACTTCGTGACCGTAGGTATCGTTAATATCTTTAAAATGATCAATGTCTAACATTATCAGAGAGCAGGTTGCCCAGGTCCTGTGCATTTCCGTATAAACTTTTTCTATTCGTATGAATAACTCCCGTCTATTAAATACACCAGTAAGAGGATCTCTCCGACCTAATTCTTCAATTTTCTTATGAAGCTTCTCTCGCTCTGTTACATCGTGAAATACAAGAAAATAACAACTTCCCTGTCCTTGACGATCCACTATATGCGTATAAGAGACATCATAAAATCTCCCATCCAGTATAAGTGGTTCCTTTGCATGCTCCTGATCAGAATTCAGCAACCCATCAAACAGGTGCTTGCCTATGTACTTTGTCTCAACCTCATGATAGTCCTTCCCTATGATTTCGACCGAAAGAGGGATTAAGTTTCTCATGGCCAGATTTGCATCTATTATTTTTCTCTGATTGTTAAGCACAATTACGGCATCATGCATGTTTTCAAAGATAATATCCCGGGCAAGTGGATAAATGTCCAAATACCCATACCTGAAAAGAGCATAGCCAAATAATAGTCCTGTAATGCTTAGGGTAGCAGACGAATAATTAATATGGGATACAGGAGTAACTTCAATCACATAAAAGATGTTCACTACGAGTGGAATTATGGATCCAAGAATTATGAGAAAGGTCTGCCGTCTATAGAGTACGTGAGGTTGTACAAACAGGTGGACGAGCATTCCTAGAGAAACTAGCACAGAAACTGTAATGTAGGGAGTAAGTATATAGTAGAACCAGAACCCATAATCATAATCGACGGCGATGTGGTGAGAACCGACATTCACCAGCGAAGGACTCCCCCAAAATAGATTGGGAAGCGGGACAAGAAAAATAAAGATGAGACTCACTGTGGTAATGCCTATTCCAGTGAACCACAACGCTTTATGCAATACTCTTCCGGTATGGACACTTGATAAATACAACCAAGCAATAGGAATAATAGAGATACCGATATATTGTATTCGAGCAAACAATAGTTTACTTTCAAGAGTTTCTGCTGTCAGTTCGAATATGAATCCTATAGTCCAAATCCAGGCACAGCAGATGAGAAACAGAAATGCACGTCCAATAGCAGTTTTACGGTTCCGAATACCATGAATAACGAGCATAGAGAGTATGATTCCAGAGACAATGAATATCCACAGACCTGGTATAGTTGTCACAAAAGTTTCCCTTATTGTCAGTGGATTATAACTGAGTACAGTTTTTCAGACAAGAGAGCCACTCGTAAAGAATCCACCAGAGCTCGTCCAGTGGATTTCTTAATGCTTCATGTTCACTATAGTATTACCGGCGATCGGACTCGAACCGATACAGAGTTGCCCCCAATAGATTTTGAGTCTATCGTGTCTACCAATTTCACCACGCCGGCATGGTCGCTCTCGTGTCGAACGAGGGTTACCTTACACTATTGTAAAAAAAAACTCAATATCACGATTTTATTCCAAATACCTCGCGATATTCTCATTATGTTCATCGTATGTCTTGGCGAAGTGGATCTCACCTTGTTTATCATGAATATAATAATACCAGTCATGTGAAGAGGGATTCATTGCAGCATCAATAGCTGCAAGGCTCGAACACCCAATTCCTGTCGGAGGTAATCCCTTAACTCTTCTTGTGTTATAAGGATGTGTCGACTGAGTTTCCCGTACACTCAGAGGTCGATCCCATGCTTCTATCCCGTATCTCAGTGAAGCATCAAGTCCAAGAGGCATATCGGAACGCAGACGATTGTATATAACACCGGCAATGTCGGCCATCTGCAACACACTATTCGTCTCACGCTGAATCATTGATGCAATAATTACACCATCCGTAAGTGAAATACCCAACTCATCGAGTGCTGAAAAATAGGGTTTAACGGCTTCATTAAATGCATCCTGCATGGTTGCAGCCAATTGCATACTCACCGCTGACGAGACCTCAAAGGTATAGGAACCGCTTAAAAACCACCCCTCGGCAAACGGCAAACCTCGGTCTTCTGCAAGTAAGAAGGCTGCATCCGAAAAGGCTCCTGAAGGAGCATACCCTAATGCTGCTAATTGCGAATCGATATCAGAGATAGTAGACCCTGCAAAAATTGTGATAGAAGGCTGCTCATGAAGTAATGTGGGTGGAGAAAGGAGTGTCTCAGCAATAAGTGCGTGTGAAAGGCCTGGGTCAAGAACGAACGTACCTGATTGTAATCGCGTAGCACTTCCCTGCACTTCAAGGTACTGTTCAAATGCTTTTGCATCTGAAACTATGCCACGGGATTCCAACAACCGGGAAATTGAACGGGCAGTCATCCCCGGATCAATAGTCACCGAAATCGGTTCAGTATTTCGTACTTCCGATACGGACCCTCCGAATGGACGAAATCCAACAATTTGCCAGGCTACAAGAGACCCAAGAATCAGAGCAACAACAATCACTGAAGCTATAAAGAATGGTAATGGTATATGAACAGAAACCTTAGATGAAGACTTTTTCTTCTTAGAACTTTTTTTCTTCCTAGGTTTTTTGGTTGATGATGGTGCAGCATGTTTTTTACGAGTAGTAGTTTTCCCACTTTGTTTTGATTTGTTTGATGAATGCAGCGGAGGGGCATGATGTTTCGTCTGATTCGCCTGTTTCTCACCTAGCGGTGTGCTGGTTTGTGCACCTTTCTTTGGCTTTGGGACTGACTTCGCTTTTGGTTTTACTGAACTTGCCCTCTCCTTTCTTCGTTCATCTACAAGGTGTTGAGCATCGTTTCTTGAAGGTGGTTTCGCATCAAACCCGAGATGAAGCTGATCCGGATCTTTTGTTGTTTTTTTTTGTAATGCATCATACCTATGTTCACGAGTGCGAGCTTCTGAGAGATTTTTTTCGGTAATAGGCCTACGATTTGACATTACAGAAATTCCTCGCGTTCAAGACTTGACGCCAGAGTCTTCTTAAGTTCTACAATCCGTTCCCTATGTTGCGAAATTGTTTTTTGAATTTCCTCTATCTGCTGGTTATGTTGATCTATTAACTGTCTTAGATGTTGTATCCGTTCCTCATCCTGTTCAATAAGAGAGATGAGTTCACCTATCTGCTGCTCCATGCTGAGTTCTTCAATTTTTACTTCGAGTTGTGCTCTAATTCTCTCATGTCTCCGAATCTGATCATAACACCGCAGCGTATCGGCATTGACATCAACCGCCTTCCATGGATTCTCCTGTGCACATACCTTTCGCGCATATGTGATTGATAGACGTCTCACCTGCTCAGCCTGTTGTTTTCGCAATCCCTGAAGATCGAGTATTTTCCGTTCGAATGAACCAGCAACACCCTCTTGCTCAAGTTTCCCTTTATCTGAAGATATTCGCTGTTGAAGAATAGCTATCTCTTCTTCCCACACACCTATTTCCCGAATATGTGCATGGTATTCAGTATCAAGTTGGAAAGCTGCATTGCTATGAAGCTGTTTTATACAGGAAGATGCCGCTATTGAATTCCCAAGTTCAATAAAAAAAGCTTCGTGTCCCTTTGTAAACTTGGATAGCTTATGTGAAATCATCGCCTCTCGGAATTTATTGGGAATTTTAAAGATGGAAGCACTCTCTCGAGTCCTCTGTGAGGCAGTCTCTCTTGTACGTTTAAGCGTGGCAACCTTCTGTTGCATTTCATCAATGATAGGCACTTCCTTTCTAATAACATCAGAAAGGACATGGGAAGTTGCCTCTTCCCAGGAAATCACACCAAGCCTCCCATACACAACTCGAAGTGCATGCTGACTATGGCGAATGGATTCTTTTAGCTGGATAATTCTCGCATGTGCATCATTCAGACTTTGGCCAATCTGTTGAAGATTGATAATGTGTGCATCATAATCATCCAAAATCGATTTTTCTTTTTCAAGATGCTGATAATCTTGAGCAGTATCCTCGGTAACAACGGGTTGTGGCAGATTCAGGAGATGGCGTCCCAACTCATCCAGTAAGATCTCCATATCATGATCGACCACAGAAATTTGTTGCTCAACAACCTCTATTTGGCTCCTCTGACGACCCATTTATGCTCCTTATAGCCCAATTAGCTATATAGTACCATATCGATACTTCCTTGACAAAGCAAGCTTCACTCTATATCCTATTTTTCAGATGATAGAAAAGAGCATCGCATGAATGAATTCTCTGTGGAGGAGGAATGAGCATACAACCAATCCCCTCCCTGCTTCAAGGCAAATTGCAGGAACGATCAGCAGAAAACTTTGGCTCCACTCTTATAGTTGAGGTGGGGGAATTCGTCGTATCTTACGCCCTTCAACGATCAAAAGAGTTGGAACAAAACCAAAAGAAAACGATTAATTCCGGATTAGCTCTTCAAGCAAACAAACCATCGGTATTGTTGCTGCTCTCACAGGAAGTATTAGCGTCTGCTCACGTGTCTTCACAAAGTAAGGGAATGACGTTCCTTTCAGAAACGCAATCGCCGAGAGACGACCTCTCATCACTCAGCAATTCATCACGAGTACTGGCAACTACACCACAGCGAGCGATTGATCACATCCGAAGGGATAATATATTTCTTTCCCAAACTCAGTCAGTGATTCTTGCCTACGATTTTTTAAAGGATGTCGACGAAACTGAAGAACAGATGCAATTTCGTAAGCAGGCATTCTTGGATGATTGTCGTTTCATTTTTACTAAACTGAATGCTGATACACACATTGAACTCTATGTAGATGCACTTTCTCATCTTACCCGTTCCCCGGAGGAACTGACTGAACATACAATAGTACTATCACGGGCTGATTGGGAGCGGTCCCGGATTACTCTTGCATGTTACGCAAGTCCTCTCAGCGAAACCGATCGAATCCTCGATATTCTGTATGCATTGCAGGAGCCTCAGTATATCGTGGTCCATAAAGATGATGCCGCATGGCAAAAGCTTGAACGAAGGTTTCGTACAACTGTCCCCCCTCTCACTATAAGTAAAATTGGCTTACACCAATTATCGATGGCACAGAAAAAAGTAAAAGTATTCGCTTCCACAGTTTTTGCTATCGGTTTGAGCAGCGGGGAACTCATTGCCCTCATACATGCACTCAACGAATGGGAGACACCTCCACATCGCATTGTATGTATTACTGAGCCGCATGACGCTCAAGAAATCATTACATCTAAGGAGACCCTGCTCATGAACACAGAAAAAAAATCACTTCCGGAATCGGAAGAAGTATTAGCCGGCAAGATCCAAATGTTGGCTGCCAAGCTCGCAATAGACTCCCACCCAGAAGAGCTTGAAAATCTTCGGAAACTATTTAAAAAGTTTGTTCCATTTCATCGCCGTGGATATTTCACTGCATATCTGCTGCGAGAATTGTTAGGAACTGATAAGCGGGGAAGTCAGTCTCAAAAGAATCTGGCATCAAGCTCGGCTTCAACAACTCGGGTGAAGAATACTCCCAAAACAGCCGAAGAGAGACCCCAGCGTGTCAAACGGGGATTATCAAAAAGTGCAAAAACCCGTGAAATCCCTGAGGGAGCACGAACGCTGTATCTTAATATCGGCAAAATGAGACGACTATACGCTAAGGAACTTTCTCAGATACTCCAAGATCAGCTTCAGATAACCGCTGATGATATCTTTGCAATTAGAGTACACGACAAATATTCGTTCATTACCCTAACGCAAGAACATGCCGATAAAGCAATAGAAAAAATGAACGGTATGGATATACGGGGCCGAACAGCCGCAATTAGTTACTCAAACAAGGAATAACTATGGAAGTTATCGGTTTCCGACTTGGTGACTATAGAACCAATTGCTATCTCATACATGATACCAAGAAAGCCTGGATTATCGATCCGGGCTTCGACGGTGCACGTGTTGCACGAAAGCTTCAGTCGCTGCAGCTTGAACCTCAGGCTATTTATCTCACACATACTCATTGGGACCATGTGTTAGGTATTCCTGGCCTAGTTGAGGTTTATGGCTCGCTACCTCTTATGGTACATCCAACAGAGGCTTCATTTCTTGGCCATCGGGGTGGAAAAATTTTACGGGATTTTGCTCTTGCAATCGACCCAAGACAGGCACACATATCTCAAACGTTGTGGGAAACAATACCAGAGGCGACTCATTTGTACGAAGATAATGAAATACTGGAAGAAAGTGGCCTGAGGGTTATTCACACTCCAGGTCACTCCCCCGGTTCTGTTTCGCTGTACCATGAGGGCGACGGCATCCTATTCTCAGGCGACACACTTTTTATGCAATCAATAGGAAGAACGGATCTGCCTAACAGTACCCCGGAGGCAATATTTTCATCGATTACCGACCGCCTTTTCGTCCTTCCTGATGATACTCGCGTATACCCGGGGCATGGTCCTGCAACCACAATCGGGAAAGAAAAGACAAACCCCTGGTTCGACTGACACCAGGGGCAATACCTTACAGAAATCAGGTGATATTACCAGGAACGACGTTTCGGCCCCTCTTCCCCTGTCTTACACGCTATACAGAGCACTGCATAGGGAATTGCCCGCAACCTTTCTTCGGGAATCTTAGCTCCACATTGCAGGCACATACCATACCGACCATTCTTTAGTCGGGTTAGTGCAGCCTCAACACTTTTTAGTCTGTTGGCAGCGTGCTGGTTGAGAGCTTCCATCTTCTTGCTCGCAATATCATCTGCAGCAATATCGCCTAAATCCTTGATCCCCATGGCATGAATCATTCCACGAAAATCTTCATCTTCTGCGGCAATACTCTCTAAAATTTCTTTCCTCAACTTCAGTAGAAGTTGTTCCATTTCTGCATAGAATTCTTCACTCATAACCGACACCTCAGCTCATGTACTTCAAACAGTATCAATAAAGATGGACGCGTTTCTTCGTTACGTCAAGTAAAATCTTCTCCAACCGGTCAAGATTTTAAAAAATCATCGATAATTGTCATAAATTCTGCGTATGTTTCTGCCTGAGAGAGTTCTGGTTCTTCTCGTTTTATCCTTTCAGGAGCCCTAAACAAGGCTCCCTGATCAGCCTCTTTAATCATGGTGAGATCATTATAGGAATCTCCAGCAGCAAATACTGTAAAGCCGATACTTTTTAATGCTGTAACCGCTTTCCTTTTGCCGTCGTACTGTCGCAGTTTATACCCGGTAATAATCCCCTCATTATTTACAGTAAGATCATTACAAAAAATCGTTGGTCTTCCAAGTTTTTCCATCAGCGGGTTCGCAAATTCGGTGAAGGTATCACTGAGAATAATCACCTGAGTCTTACTCCGCAACTCTTCAAGAAATTCATCAGCTCCCTCTAGAGGCGACAACGTACCAATAACTTGTTGAATATCGGCAAGAGTCAACCCTTTCTGCTGCAGAATATTGAGCCTACCCTGCATAAGCTGATCATAGTCAGGGATTTCTCTCGTAGTAAGTCGTAATTCACCGATGCCAGTTTTTTCAGCAAAATTAATCCAAATCTCAGGAATGAGCACTCCTTCCAAATCCAAACACACTACATGCATATTACACTCTCTCAAACTTATGACTTTGTGCTGCTTTTATAAGGGCGAGCAAGACCTTTGTATTCGCGAGCGTTTGTTCAAGAGACCCAATAAAAGAGGCTCCCTCCAATGCAGCTTGCGCAAAATTATCGACCTCCAGCGTGTATTGATCCACCGGAGCAAAACTATAGGTTTTTACGTTTGCCGGACTGTCATCATCAAATACTTCATAGATCATCTGATGCTTCTCATCACTGAAGAACGTATTGGGAACTTCAATCCTGTGTGTTCTTGTATAAAAGGACATATGCGGATGAAGCGGATACCGCATGCCACATGCAAATGTCATTTGCCCACCGGAAGGGAATCTAAGTATTCCCGAAGTATGATGGTCTACAGAAAATTCCGGATGAATATCCATGGTACAGGCAACTTCAACGGGTTCTTCTCCGAACATCCATCGTCCCACACTAATCGGATACACACCTACATCCCAAAGGGCACCGCCACCCTGTGTATAATCATATGCATTTCGAATATTCTGGGGATCGGTATTGGTCATGTAAAAACTTCCCTGAACACTTTCCAAAGAACCAAATTTTGCTTTTTCCATCTGTTGTTTCAGTGACTGTAATCGCGGCTGATGAAACATGGCATAGGCTTCACCAATGAGCTTCCCTGTAGATTTCCGAAGTGCTATAAGCTCCTCTACATCAGCAACAGAAAGTGCAAGTGGCTTTTCACAGAGCACATGCTTTCCTGCAGCGACAGCCTTTTTAGCCCACTCTACATGAAGATGATTCGGCAGGGGTATATAGATAATATCGAGAGAAGAATCTGCAAGCAACTCTTCATACGATCCATAGGAGTCTGGAATACCGAGCTCTTGGGCATATGCTCGGGCTTTTTCCGCATTCCGAGAGGCAACCGCTACCAATTCGCCGCGTGTGCTTGCTCTAAGTGCGGGAATCAGTTGTCTGCGTGCAATATCAGCAGCACCAAGAATTCCCCATCGACCTTTTTTCATAGTGGTCCTCCTTAAGCTAATTTTGGTGAACTATATCATATTGGCAGTGCAAGGAAAACAACTGCACCTATACCCATGCAAAATTCACTCAGTTCCACCGTTGCTCCAAGAATATCACCGGTAACTCCACCAACTCGGCTTCTCGCACGCATTGCTACAGAGAGTGTGATGAAAATTCCTACAGCCAAGATTACAAGCATCGCTGGCCAATGAGCTCTTCCGATAACTACACTTACACAAGTTGCCCAACCAATACTCACCATGAGATGGCGCCCTTTGGCTTCAGTTACGAGCCTGCCGGCAGTTCCTCCCTCCTTTCGTGCATACGGATTTAAAACTGACTGAGCCACAACAAGTAACCTGCTGTATACTGGGATTATACAAAGTAATCCATAATTTCGGGTAGAAACGAGTACTGCTGCTGCCATGATTTTTCCCACTAGAACGAGTACGAGAATTATGACACCAAAAGCACCAATATGCGAATCTTTCATTATTTCAAGGCGTCGTTCCTTTGACCAACCACCACCGAATCCATCTGCCATATCGGCAAGTCCATCAAGGTGAAAACCCCGGGTGAAGTATGCAAGTAAAGCAATAGAAATGACGCCTGCTATGTAAGGAAGCGATAGATATGCTCCAAGCCACCCCACTCCGGCAACAATCAGGCCAAGGACGATACCTACAGGTACAAACCAATATAACGTAGTTGCTGGACTTTCACTCTCCCTGCCCGGGACTCGAAAACAGGTCAATGTTCGAAATGCACTCGCTAATCCCCATCCTTTCATGTGCTCTCATTCCTTTATAGGTACAGGAATTCCTGCAACTGTCCAGATTACCCGATCTGCTTTGGCAGCTAATGCCTGATTCAACCACCCCGCCTGATCTCTGAAATGCCTACTTTCTTCATCACCAGGAACTATTCCCTGTCCTACTTCGTTTGATACAATAATGATTGGAACTTCAGGAGCCTCGAGAAATTCCAGTAAAGCGGTAATTTCTGAATATTTATCCTGAAGCCCTTTGTGAAACAAGAGATTCCCCAGCCAGACAGTAACACAATCCACAAGAACAATCGCTGCATCAGCAGGAACCGAATGTAATGCTTGAGCTAAGTTCAAAGGCTCTTCAATGGTCTGTGAGAAATAATCCTTACGTCTCTCCTTGTGACAGGCAATCCGTTTTTGCATCTCAGCATCAAAGGCTTCAGCAGTGGCTACATATATTCTCTTGCCACGGTATGTTAACGCCAATTTTTCTGCATAGCTGCTTTTACCACTTCGAGCTCCCCCGATTATTAGAGTTATCTTGTTATTCTTTCCAGGCATGTGCATCAACTCCTCTTTTTCTCAACAGAGTGACCGAATCGGTTACCTTTGCAGAGGCAAAACTATTCATCTGCTCATACAGTTGGAGAGCATTACGAATGATTGGCCATGCAATTGCTGCTCCCGTACCTTCACCAAGACGCATACCCAAAGATACTATTGGTTGTGCATGCAGATATTCGAGTAATCGTGCATGCCCTGCCTCCTGTGATGTATGGCAGAATATCATATAATCTGAACAAAAACTTCTTACCGCAATTGCAATCGCTGCAGCCACAGAAGTAATAAATCCATCAACTAAAATTACCGAATGGAGGTGGGCAGCTTGAATCATCCCTCCCACGATTGCGGCAATCTCAAACCCACCGAATACTCTCAGAATCTCGAGAGGTTCTGCGGGATAATTCCACTTCTCAATGGCTTTCCGAATTATTGAACACTTGTGAAGGATTCCTGCATCGTCCAATCCCGCTCCACGTCCGGTACATTCCTCTACAGTATAAGGGGTACTGCACGCCATAATAGCAGATGCACTGGTGGTGTTTCCAATACCCATCTCTCCAAATGCGAAAACGCGATGACCCAAATCGTAGCGGGCCTGAACCATGGATGCACCCTCTTTAAGAGCCCGGGAAAGCTGAAACTCGGTCATAGCTGCATGGTAAAGGAAATTTTGCGTCCCCCACCCAATTTTTTTATCTCGTATGTTTGCCTGCGGTGAAAATGTGTGTGCAACACCCACGTCTATAACATGTAAATCCAGGCCGTTCAGTTTACAGAGCAATCCTATTGCACCTTCTCCTCGTGCAAAGTTCTCACATTGCTGCCAGGTAATTTCCTGTGGGCTCGAAGATACTTTTTCAGCAACGATACCATGATCTGCCGCAAAAAGAAGGAGTTGTGGCCGACCCAGCTGAGGGTGCAGATCCTCAACCATATTGGCAATATCCACAACGATATGCTCAAGACGACCAAGAGAAAGTTGCGGTTTTACCTTTCCATCCCAGATGCTCCAGGCCTCTTCTGTTAGATGTGTACTTCTCGGAGTTACTCGTGGCAGTTCATCATGAATATCCATGAATCCAGTGTATAGCTCTAAGAAAAGTGTGTCCAGAAGGCAGGAAACTAAAGAGGCCGTCGATGGTCGACGGCCTCTAGAACGAAATAGTTATTGTGCCGGGTACAGTTTAGGGTAAGAGTTCTTCATACCGCGTTGTACCCATAAATTTGGAATAACAAGCCAGTTATTATCTACAGAAGGTACAATCTCTCCTTGAGTCTCAAAAGCCTCCATGAGATAGAACCGAAGATCCTTATCGGTAGAGAATTGTATACGATTGAGTGCTTCCTGAGGTGAGATACCGGCCGCAGCAAGATGTCCGCCTCCACCCTGAGCACGGTACGAATTTATTGCTACAGTATACGTTCTATCCATCTGGAAGGCAGCTCCGCTCTCTGAGAGGGTTTTAATGGTAACTCGTTGTCCAGCCGGTTTGGTAATATCCACAACATAGTTTATGCCGGCAAAGCTGTCATAATTATAATATCGGGTCGCTGTGTCGTAAGTGTTGTACCGAGTATTGAATACAAGGTTTCCCTGTGCATCCCGCTTAAAATTAATGAGATCGTCATCTAGTGATTTCATCTGATTAAACCAGTACTCATAGGAATATTCAAGGAAATTCTTGACTTCTCTACCTGTCATCTCCATAGAGAACAATAAGTTTTCGTATGGATAGAGACTGAACATATCACGAACATACACAGGTCCTTGAGATATGGTTGCATCAAGTGACAATGGAGCCGAGACAGAGAGTTCTGCTCCCGTCTTCTCTAACTGAATTGTATGAATAAGATCGACAAATTTTGAATCACCGAACATGGAATCTCGTGATGAAATTGTTTCGCTAATCGTACCGACCTGCCGAGAAACCCACTGAGTCACCTCATCGATTACCGGTTGATACGCACTCAGTAATGCCTCATCGGCCTTGTAGTCGTCCATCATCACCGTCTGGCCATCTACCGATTCCAGAAGATACGAACCCGACTCCTCATCCAATACAAAGAGTGCCTTTGCAACGGCAACTGAACGGGCACCGTTCATCGCACCCACAATTACCACCTCCTTGCCAGAGGGGCTCTGCACTACCATATTAGTATCCTGATGGTCGTGACCAGAAAAGATAACGTCGAACCCTTCCACCTGTTGAGCCACCAGTTTACTCGCATTTTCATTTCCCATTTCTTCAGAGTCACCACTGTATGTCTCATCTACTCCCGCGTGGAACAAACCTACAATCAAGTCTGGTTGTTCCTCCTTTTGAATAATGGGAACCCATTTCTGAGCTGTTGTAATCATATCTTCAAATCGAACCCCTTCGTAGAGATTCTGCGGCAGCCACTTTGGAATGTAGGGAGTCACCATCCCTAGGACGGCAATACGCAAGCCATCTTTTTCAATAATGGTATATGGATCAATGACAGGTTCTCCAGTTTCAATCCATACTGCATTAGCTGCTAAGAAAGGAAACTGAGCCTCTTGGTACACCTTCATATAGACTTCCGGTCCAGCTTCAATATCGTGATTCCCAACAGAACTCGCATCATACCCCATAGTATTCATGACAGTGGGAACAATGTGCGGGTCGCTTGTTTTTACAAAGTTGTAGTAATACACAAGCGGCTGACCTTGGAGAATATCTCCGTTATCGAGTAACACTACACTCTGATTTTTTGCTCGTTCCCCCTTCACATAGCTAGCTACGTGCATTTGACTGGTCGCAGCCTCGGTATTCCTCATAAAGTCATACGGGAACAAACTTCCGTGAATATCGCTGGTGGTAATAATGCTCACTGTTTTTTGTGTCTCCTGAGACTGTGCTGAAGGTGCCGGCTGTGTTGCAACCGGTTGAGCAACTTCAGTCTGAACAGCTTCACTTACAGGAGGTTCCTGAACAGGAGCTGCTTCTGAAACAACTGCCGGGGCTGCTGGTTCAATAGCTTCTACTGATTGTGTTGTCGCACATCCCGATAAGATAAAAATAAGTAGTGTGATAATAATCCCGGACGAGATCAGCATATTTCTTTTCATGGATTCCTCCTCGAATCGATTCATTTTCAGAGTTAAGATACTCATAGTGTACAACCCTCTCAAGATATACTCAAGTTACTTTCTAAAAGGCGAATGCTATGATAGTATGCTTTTCATGCATAGAGCAGTCGATTTCATACTCGCGAGTATCATTGGTGCAACTATCTCCTTAATGGTGGTTTTGAATACCCGATTTGGCGAGATTGCCACCATGCCAATCTCATTCATCTTCAACCACGTTATCGGGATTGTTCTTATCACGGTGATTCTCGTGATCCTTCGCATCAAGCGGGGAAAGCCGGCAGTTCGACAAAAAGCTCCCTGGTATTTCTGGGGTGGAGGAGCGTTTGGGTTCCTCATTCTCAATGCAAACTTCATAACAATTGTGAATATTGGAGCCTCACTTGCAATGGCAACAGCAGTATTCGGGCAGGCTCTCGGGTCGCTGTTATTCGATCTCACCGGTTGGATGGGAAGGAAACGATATCCTGTGAGTAAAATGAAGTCGGTAACTCTCTCTATTTGTCTTCTTGGTATTATCATCATGGCTTCACAGGGGGGAACCTTCGCCATTCCATATGTGATTATTGGAACGTTAGCAGGAGTAATCACTATGGTTCAAATGGTGTACAATTCACGATTTGCCGCCTATAAAGGAATCTTTTTCAGTGCAAGAAACAATGTAATCAGTGGTCTTGTTGTGGCGCTAATCGTGTATGCAATAATCTCTCCAGCAGAGACATTTCAAGCATTCAGCCTGGTGCCCCAGGTCCCCGTGTATCTTATACTCGGAGGCGGCTTACTTGCGATTGTAGTGGTTTCGGGCTCAAATTATGTAATCCCCAAAATACCGGTAATCTATTCTGCACTTCTGCTGAGCTCATCACAGATTATCGCAAGCATTTTTCTGGACTATTATATGTACGATATTTTTAGCGGTCGCATGCTTATTGGAGCAATAGTGATTCTTCTGGGGATGGCAGGCAATGTGTGGGTGGATTATAAGGAAATGCAAGCAAAGACGATTCAGCCACCATCAGTCTGAAGGTATTCCATACCTAATTTGAGGTTCCTCAGCTGTCTGCATATAGGTATGAACAAAACCCTCAGAAATAAGTGACTGAAGACACTGTTCAATCCGCTCGCGTGGAAAAGGTATGCGGTTACACAGCTCTTCTAATGGCAAAAGCCCCTGCTCAGTGAATACTAGAAGCAGCAATCCTCGAATCTGCCGGTTAGAGCCCGCGAATTTTGCTTGCTTGGTATAGTGTGCACTCTTTCTGTTCGGATTGACGAGTACCCGTTTCAGATACACACCGTAATCCATAAGTGCATAATACCACTGTTTGTAATCTACCTGGAACTGTAAGAGTTCCCGAAGCTCTCTGCGTAACGATGTATCGCTTACTCTGTCTTCATGAGGGTGGAATTGATGAATGAGTACTCTTCTAATATTTGTTTCCAAATATATTGCCGGTTCACGGTAGGAAAATGCACAGATTGCCGCTGCAGTAGCAGGACCGATCATGGGCAATTTTAAAAGTTCATCATAATCATTGGGAAGTGTCCATCCGAACGATTCGCTCTGTTGAGCGATTGTACGAAGTGCTAAGGCTCTTCTGTTGTA
Source organism: uncultured Spirochaetaceae bacterium (assembly GCA_964616275.1). Taxonomy (GTDB): domain Bacteria; phylum Spirochaetota; class Spirochaetia; order Sphaerochaetales; family Sphaerochaetaceae; genus CAYZJV01. Next base: position 64,492 of record CAZTUL010000003.1, read on the forward strand.
ACCTAATCCACGCCAAGCAGCAATAACCTCCGCAATGGAAGCCTGTGCCATAGCTTTGAAATCTGGCCATTGCTCAAGAAAAAGAGAATACTTTGGAAGTACACGTTCCGTTTGAGTCTGCTGGAGCATGAGTTCAGAGAGTAGGATTTTATATGGGTCATCGGTTTCCCGCCAGGGGAAATTACGTTGTTCATGCCTATAATACGACCATATGTGATCGCTGAAGAGGTGTAGAGCTGCTTGTTGTGAAGATTGATCAAGCTCTTCTAACGGGCTGGGATCCAGAAGCCAGAAAGCGGCATCTTGGTCATTCGTGCGGCTGATCGGCAAATTTCTGAACTCCTTCTGTTACTGGGCTATCTCCTGGATGTCTACTGGAACGCCGCTTCTCTCTCGCCGCTCTCCGTCTGGCTCGTTCACGTGATCGACGCTTCTCCTCTTCAATCATTTTTCTATATGACTTGCCACTGCCAATCATTACAGCTACAGGTTTCAAGGATTGCACATTTGCACAGACAATCTGTAATACACTGGTAATAGGAACTGCGAGGAACATCCCCGCTATACCCCAGATATATCCCCAAAGAGAGAGCGAAACCAATATGACAAACGGGCTGAGATTAAGCTGAACACCCTGTATGCGTGGATCGAGAATATTACCTAACACGGTCTGAATCGAAATCATGAGCACTGCAACGTAAATAATATTCGCCCAGTTGGGAAAAAATTGCAGTAACGCCATAATAATCGTCATGATAGTAATAATGATTGAACCAATACTCGGAATAAAGTTGAGAATGAAGGCCAGCACACCCCACATGATGGCAAAATCCAAACCGGTAGCAAGACAGGCAAGATAAAAGAGAATGCCTGTGGCAATACTGATAAGTGCTTTAAGCATAAGGTATTTTGAAATCTGGCGATTGACTCGTTCGAAAAGTACTGCTATGCGCATTCCCTTACCGCGAGGAGCTGCAATTTTTAACTTCGGAATAAGCGATTGACGCTCCAACAGTAAAAACAGCACAAAAATATATATTAAAGAAGCCATAGAGATTACACTTATAGCCTTTTCACTTACCGATGAAAGAGAACTCAGGATAAGCCCCTGCCAGTCAAAATTCATGTAAGTAAGGAAGCTCGTTCCCGCATCTAAATCGAGCTTATCTGCCAGCCAGGCATCGATTACAGTAAATCGGCGGATATACATCGGCAGACGCTGCACTAAACGGTCAATAGTGAAAAAGAAGAACCACCCTGCAAAAAAGAGAATAACCAAGAGGATGAGCATGGCAATCACCACACCCAACCAACGGGGCACCTTCAATTTCTCTAACCGGTTCAGAAATGGGTTTAACATGAGAAAGAGAAAAATTGAAATGACCAATGGAAGCGTAACGGTTCCAGCAATCTTCAGTGCAGCTGAAACTAGAATGACTGCAATAATGAGTAATGCTGTTTTACCTGCATCTCTTGGTTTTTTCACACTCTCCAACATGGTACTACTATATGCTAGCTTGGATAATACTGCAATATCTGTTATGAAATGAGCATATGG
>CAZTUL010000004.1:0-65264 GCA_964616275.1 uncultured Spirochaetaceae bacterium
CAGGTATTGGATAAGCGAGCCCTCGTAGCTATGGCGAAAGCTGTTCCACAAGATGTTCAAACTTTTCGTAGGTTTGCTTCTCATAAGAATCAACAAATTGAAGAGGACCTGATTGCACTCCTGACTGTTGCTCGAGATGGTGCAGCAAGCGAACTTGCACAACGATAGAATTATTTCTTTCTATACGGGGTGTGGACAAGTGGTAATTTTGTTCGGAATTCTCCATCAAAGCGATAATAGGCATTCTGTACAGCTGGGGCTGTGGCAATTGTACTCAATTCTCCAATTCCCTTAGCACCATAAGCCTCGGTCGCAACCTCTTCACTGTTTACCATCAGAGTGTGAATATCTGGTGCTTCGGTGGCTCTGAGGAGTCCCAGTGTGCCGTATTTCGCTTGAGGATATCCCCCTTCGATAGGGTAGTCTTCAGTGAGTGCATATCCTAGCCCCATGACGACACCACCCTCTACTTGTCCTTCTACTGCTGTGGGGTTCACTACGGTACCAACATCAACAGCTGCAGTTACTTTCACCAGTTTTCCCGCATCATCAAGTTCGACCACTTGAGTTGAATAGCTATAGGCAATATGGCTTTTCGGGTTTGGTTTTGTAGAACCCATCGGATCGGTGACTGCCGTAAATTCATCAATGAATTCTCTCCCTTCCAGTGCTTCAAGTGAACCAGCTTCATCTAGCGCACGTTTAAGCTGTAAAGCCACTCTACGAATTGCCTCTCCTGTAATAACGGTTTGACGAGAAGCAGTACTGGTACCCGCATCCGGTGTTCTACGCGTATCAGCAGGTTCGCAATACGTCAGAGTTGGAGAAAGATTTACCGTCTCGCACACAAGCTGTGTAGCGACAGTGGCTAAGCCCTGTCCCATACATGCAGCCGAAGTCCTTATATGTACAATGCCCTCTTCAATAGAGAGTGTACAGCGACCAATATCGGGTACACCCACACCAAAACCACTATTTTTAAATGCACAGGCGATGCCTGTTCTGCTGCTTGCCTCAAATGCGGGTTTTATTGCCAGGAGGCACTTGTCGAGAGCTGTGTTTGGATCGGCAAGCTGTCCATTCGGAAGTTCCTGACCTGGTCTAATCGCATTGCGATAACGAATTTCCCATGGGGATATACCGACTTTTTCTGCGAGTAGATTTAAGTTGTTCTCCATTGCAAAACAGCTTTGTGTTACACCAAACCCTCTGAAAGCTCCTCCAGGTACATTGTTTGTGTAGACAGCTTTCCCAACGATATCAATATTTTGATAGTTGTATGGGCCAGCCGCATGGGTACATGCTCGTTGAAGTACAGGACCGCCGAGCGAAGCATAAGCTCCCGTATCGGCAATTAGTGTAGCCTTCATCCCAGTCAATTGTCCCTGTTCATTACATGCTGTGGTAAATTCCATCTCCATTGCATGACGCTTCGGGTGAATGTTAATGCTCTCCTGACGAGATAGCCGGACCTTTACCGGTTTTTTAATGTGCCATGCCATCAGTGCAGCATGATGCTGCACACTCATGTCTTCCTTTCCCCCAAAACCTCCACCGACTAACTTAGCTTGGCAATGCACAAGATCTTTGGGAAGCTTGAGCATATGGGCAATCTCACGCTGCTCATCGTACACCGATTGACTTGCCGTATACACAAGTATTCCATCGCCCTCAGGAAGTGCCACTGCACTTTCCGGCTCCATGAATGCATGTTCGGTAAAGGGAGTACTATAATGCATGGTTACTACATGTGCTGACTGAGCAATTGCCTTCTCAGCATCACCACGTTTCAGCCGTTCGGTGGTAAGCACATTGCCACCACTATGTATTTTTGGAGCGTCAGCGGCAAGTGCTTGTCCAGGTGATGAAATCGGTTCGAGCACTTCATAATCGACAGCAATGAGATCAAGTATTTCATCGAGTTTATCTTGGTCTACAGCTGCAACGAGTGCTAGAGCATCTCCTACATACCGAGTAGTTCCTCCCATAGGAATCATCACATCCCAATCCTGAACTATATGTCCAATTTTATTTTGTGGAACATCTTCAGCGAGAAGTATTTTTACAACCTGAGGATGTTGGAGGGCTTTTGAGATATCGATGTTTTTTACAACAGCACGTGGGTACGCACTGCGTAATGCTTTTGCGTAGACCATTCCGTCGATACGGATATCATCCACATAGATTCCCTTACCTAGGGCTTTATCAATAGCATCTACCCGCATGAATCGTTGTGAAAGTCGTGCATCAACAGATTCTTCGGGAAGTGAAAGATTATCTCTGAAAAATTCAGCTGCCATGAGGATGGCCTTCTCAATTTTTACATACCCTGTACAGCGACAGATATTCCCACGAATTGCTTTCCGAACTTCAGCTTTTCCAGGATCTGAGTTTTTGTCGAGCAATGCCTTTGCCGACATAATCATACCTGGAGTGCAGTATCCACATTGAACGGCCCCTGCCTGAGCAAAGCAGAAGCTGTACACCTTCTGCTCTCGGCTACTCAGACCTTCAATAGTAATTACCGACTTTCCTTCCAGTTTTTCAGTAGTAACGAGACATGATTTTACAGCTTTTCCATCAATAAGAATTGTACAGGTTCCACACGCACCTTCGCTGCACCCATCCTTTGTTCCAGTAAGGCCGAGATTCTCACGAAGAAACGGTAATAATTTTTTATTAATTTCAGTTTGAATACGATGTCCATTCACAGTGAATGTATACACAAAGGGCCCCCTCATTAGCATGTAATTCCACCAAGATGATTAGAGTGAATTGCTTCTCTCTTCGAAGCAAACTACCGCTCAAGTATTTTTCTTGGTAATGTGTAAATGATTAGCCGCTTAGTACCTGCATCCAAACGTGCTTTCGGTTATCTGCATATGCAGTTTCGATGCAACTGACTGTGATACTATCATCGATTCAATTTTAGCTGACACCCTATATTTGTCAATGCTTTTCTATGAAAAGTGTTGCAAAAGCGTGCAAGACGCCAGCTGCTCCTACGTTCTCATTTCTCTGTTGAAAGGTTTCCCGAGAGCAGTTGGTCCCATCAGCAAGCTCTTTTTTGAGAGAGCAAGCACTATGATTACTAAAAGATACGGAAGCATAACAAGAAACTCATAAGGGAAATCTATACCAAGTCCTTGAATAGCTAGTTGTAATGCTTGTGCAAGGGTGAAAAGAAGAGCTCCTCCCATAATTTTGACCGGGTGCCAGTGTCCAAAGTAGACTAAGGCAACAGCAATGAAACCTCTACCTGCAATAATTTCATCACTGAACATTTTTGCCTGACAAAGACTTAAATAGGCTCCTGCGAGTCCAGCCATGGCACCACCTAGTGCAAGTGCCTGAAATCTTACTTTATTAACCTGTATCCCGATTGAGTCTGCTGCCCTTGGTTGAGTACCTACAGCTCTCACACGTAATCCCCAAGGAGTTTTAAAAAGTACATAATAGGCGAGGGGAACCATGATGAATGCAACATAGACCATAGGATTGTGATTGAAGAATAATGTTCCAAGCACTGGAATTCTTGAAAGCCCTGGAATTGGAGCAACGCTTATTCCAGGTATACTCTGAGTTCCCCCTACGAAGTGGCGAAATAACGTTCCCGCAGTCCCCACTCCAAACATCTGCAGACCGATTCCTGCGATTCCCTGAGGAGCTCTGAAGGTAACCACCACCAATCCGAAGAACAGCCCAAGCAAGGCCCCTACACCACTTGCCAAGATTAGTCCAAGATAATTGTAGATGCCGGGAACATAATGACCTTGTCCAATGGAGTAGGGAACTAGCATACCGAGAAAAGCTCCCATTGCCATAAGACCTTCACAACCAAGATTGAATATGCCCGCACGCTGGTTGAACATTTCCCCAAGGGAGGCTATGAGGAGTGCTACAGAAAACGGAATTCCTAGTGAAAGGATATTCATTACAAAATTCATGCCTCTACCTCCTTGTGAGTCTGCTTCTTTGCAAATAATGTATTCCATTTTGCTTCGGCTCGTTGCATGAGATAGGGGTTCGCCAAAATCATTTTTGTGGCAACTATTACGAGAATGATGATACCTTGCAATACTTGAACCATATTGGCAGGAACCCCTACAAGACGTTGAGTCATATCTGCTCCATAAATGAGTAACCCGAAGAAAAATGCTGCAGGGAGAATTCCCGCAGGATGCAACCCACCAAAGAGTGCAACAACAATTCCGGAGAATCCATATCCAGAAGTCACCCCTTCAATCGCTCGTCGGTGAACACCCGCAATCTCTACAGAACCGGCGATTCCTGCAAAGGCTCCGGATATCATCATGGCGATAATTAAATATTTTGGTACGTTGATGCCACCATATCGGGCAGCTCGTTCTGAGGCTCCAGCAGCACGCATTTTGTAACCGAAGGAGGTTTTCCAAAGAAGCAGGAAAATGACGAGTGCTAACCCCAGAGCAATAAAGATTCCCGTGTGAATTCTCGTTCCTTTAATGAATCGAGTGAGATCAATATTCCGAGTAAGGCGCATTGACTGTGGTGTACCACTGCCCGTGACAAGCTCTGCGGGATCCAACATGGGACCTCTCAGAAAGAATGTGTAGAGTTGTGCAGCAATGTAATTAAGCATAACTGTAGAGAGAAGTTCACTCACCTCAAGTTTAGCTTTAAGAAATCCTGGTATGAATCCCCATGCAGCACCACCCACGGCACCGGCAAGAATTGCGAAGGGTATAAGAACTGCACTCGGTAAGTTCGGAAAACCAAGAGCTACAGCGGTTGTGGTAAGAATCCCCATCGCCATTTGACCTTCAGCACCAATATTAATAATACCGCTTCGGTAGGCAACCGTAATTCCTAATGCAATGATTGTAAGTGGAACCATGCGCAGCAATACTTCAGTCACTCCAATCTTATTTTTTAATGGTTCTGTGAGGATAACCAAGTAGGTCTTAATCACATCTGCACCGAGTGCTAAGAGAATAATTGCCCCTAATAGCATTGCGGTGAGCACAGCAAGGATAATGATTACAATTCTATATCTTGTTTTAAAACTCTTCGTCATCTTTAACTCCAGCCATGAGAATTCCTAATCGACGTCGGCTTGCTTCACTACTGGGAAGCACTTTCTGAATTTTGCCTTTGAAAATTACCGCAACCTGATCTGAAAGGTTTGTTATTTCCTCGAGCTCTTCGGAAATAAGAAGAATTCCAACCCCATCATTTCGAAGTTTTAAAAGCTCTTTGTGGATAAACTCAGCGGCACCCATATCGAGACCTCGAGTAGGGTAAACGGCTACGAGAAACTTAGGATTTCTTGATATTTCTCGAGCAAGAATAACCTTCTGGATATTTCCACCAGAGAGTGCACCGGCAGCGACATCGGTATTCGGGCTTCTTATATCAAACTCGGAGCGAAGTTTTTCTGCCGTCTCATTTATAACCTTTTTCTTGAGAAATGTGTGAGAACTGAATTGTTTTGATTCAGTATCTTTAAGTATGAAGTTCTCCTTCATGGAGAAAGATGGGACGATACCCTCAGTATTTCTCTCCTCAGGAATATATCCCATCCCTGCAGCAATTACTTGTGCTGGATTGAAGTTGGCAATGTCTCTCCCATCAAATAGTATTGTACCCGATTCAACCTTGCGTAATCCGTTGATTGCCTCGGCTAGTTCCTTTTGTCCGTTCCCCGAGACACCGGCCAACCCGACTATTTCACCTTTACATATATAGAGCGAAAGATCATCAAGTGCGAAAAACCCTCGATCGCTGCGAACCTTGAGATTGCGCAACTGCAACATTGGGCCTAATGTACATGCGGGTGCATCATTATGTGGTAGGACAACTTCATGACCGGTCATGAGAGCTGCAATATCACTTGAAGAATGATCTATAGTATTACCTTTGAAGACCACTTTTCCGTGACGTAAAATTGCGACCTTACTGGAGAGGTCTTTCACCTCTTGGAGTTTATGACTGATAAAAATAATGGAGAGATTCTTTGATAGGTTTTTAAGCAGAGAGATCAGTTCATCGGTCTCTTGTGGGGTAAGTGCACTTGTTGGTTCATCAAGAATGAGAAACTGTGCCCCTAGACAGAGTGTCTTCACTAATTCAACACGCTGCTGTTCTCCTACAGACAGCTGCCAGATGTAAGCACTTGGGTCTACCACGAGACCATACTGTTGGGCGACCTCTTCAATGCGTTTACGAACCATCTGCAGGTCCAGTTTCCACCCCTTCCATGCCTGCTTATACCCAAGGGCAATGTTCTCAACAACAGTCATGTTTGGAACGAGCATATACTGCTGATGTACCATGCCGATACCGTAGGCAAAGGCATCGTTAGGGGATCTAAAATGTACCGCTTTATCATTTATATACATGGTACCTTCATCTGGATGGTACAGTCCCATGAGTATATTCATGAGAGTTGTTTTCCCGGCACCATTTTCACCCACGAGAGCTAATATTTCCCCTTTCTCAATCTCTAGAGAAATGTCATCACAGGCTAGTACGCCAGGAAACCTTTTGGTAATGTGTTCGATTCGCAAGGTGTTGATGGCTTTAGTCATCTGTTCCATGTAAGGCCTCCAGTGCTGACCGTCTATGCTACACAAAAATTCCTGCACCTTGATGTTCTCACCTCAATGCAGGAATTTATTCACTACTACATGCTCCTGAAGCGTTTTTAATTATACTTTACAGCACTATAGTTTACTACTGCAGGATGTCCTGCCTGTGCTTTGAATGCATTGAGGGTTTCGGTAACCTTAGCTTCAATTGCAGGAGTAATTTTAGACTTAGTGGCTTCATTGAATTTGAATACAAATCCATTATTGTTGAAGTTCATAGGAATGTTTTCTCCGCCCTTTACACCAGCATCCAGTCGGTCAAGCAATGTATTGATGACTGCTGCATAATTGTATGAAGAGGCAGAAAGTACTTTGTATCCTTCAGGGATATTAATCTGTGCGATATCCTGGCCTACCCACCAGATTTCCTCATCACGATAATCGGCAACAGCTCGTAGGGCTCCAAGTGCCTGCTGGCTGGAACCGGTAAGAATGTCTGCTCCACTGAGAATCTGAGACTGGGCAACTTCAGTTGCCTTTACATAGTCGGAGAAACTACCGGTGTGAGTGACCATAACATTTGCATTCGGATTAACTTCTTTTACTCCAAGCACGAAACCGCGGTTATAACGGGCAGCATCGCCACCATCAACTGGACCAACTAAACCAATCGTCTGACTCTTGGTGAGCATTCCCGCAATAAGACCATTAAGATAGCCAGTCTCTTCACTTTCTGGCATATAGGAGAATACATTGTCGCCGACAATATCTGAACTTGTACCAAATGCGAATGAAATATCTGGGAACTCTTCAGCCATTTCAGTAATCAGGTTTTTGTACTGAGCACCGTGACCGATAATTACATCAAAGCCCTGACCTGCATACTGCAGAACCGCTGAACCGGCGTCTACAGGTTTCATTTTTTCGCTATATGCATATTCGATTCGACCTGGATTCTCAGCCATAGCTTGAGTAATACCATCGTGCATAGCCTGACACCAGCCCTTGTCGTCAATCGTGTTCTCAATAATGAGAGCAATTTTAATAACGTCGCTATCCACCTCAGCTTCTGCGGCACCCTGAGCAAAAGCCATTGTGGTAACCAATGAAATCAGTACTAGAAGGATGAGAATTTTCTTCATATACACGTCTCCTTGTGTGATGTGGTCAATGCCTGAACAATCCTAATCTGTGATTACAACAAGCATTTTGAGTTAGTATACTCGGTGTTGCAGAGTGTTGTCAAAGATAATCGCAAAAATATAAAAGTATATATTTAGCTAATATAATAAATTAAAACTTCAATAAGGTTAATAATATACCATGTAAATATGCTTAATTTTCTACACTAAAAGAGATACGAATATCTGGCCGATTCAGTTGAAGTTTTCGTAATACAACCCCAGCCTGGTTGAGCATGCGTTTAGATGCAATTACCCCGTCGGTACCTTCATATTTATCTGAGAGATACACAATCTCTTTGATTCCCGATTGAATAATTGCTTTAGCACACTCATTACACGGAAAGAGAGCCACATAGATTGAGCATCCCTTGAGGTCTCGAGAGATGCTGTTGAGTATGGCATTTAATTCGGCATGACAAACATACGGGTACTTTGTCTCAAGAAAAGCACCTTCACGTTCCCAAGGTAACTGGTCATCGTCACATCCTGAAGGAAATCCATTATAGCCAACACCTACTATTTTCTTGTCTGGATTTACAATACAGGCTCCCACTTGTGTATTTGGATCTTTACTTCTCTGGGCTGACAGCAATGCTACTCCCATGAAATATTCATCCCAGCTTATATAGTCTGTTCTTTTCATTTCTGCTCTCCAGTTTGTTTATGAGTATCAAAGAACGCGAGAATCTCATTGGTCAACTCTTCTTGTACGGAGGGGTACATAAGTAATACATGCCGATTATGCTCAGATCTGCAATGTGTAGTGCGGGCAACGAATGAACGTGATTGTACCGATTCCTGAATGACTGCAAGATTCTGGAATGCAATAGTTTTGTCCCGCATGTCATGAGCACTGTACAAAGGAACTGTTATTTTCTCTAGATTTTTTCGAATATCTTTAAGTGCATACATGAAGCTCACCCCTCCACGGACAAAAGCTCCACCGTATCCAATCCATAGCTCCTCTCCGTCATTCACCTGCTTTCCTCCTCGGTATATATGAGGATTGATCGCCGGTGTGAAGATTGAGACAAGACGCATAAAGTAGTATCCCCACTTTTGGATTGAACCGAGTCGCACGTCATTGAGAAACACGGGAGCTGCCACTGTTGCTATAGCTTCAGGAGCCTCAGGAGTGTCTGAGAACTCTTCTCCTAACCGGAGAGTCATCGCACCGCCCATTGAAGTTCCCAATACAAATATCTGATTATACTCTGTGCGTTTTTCCAGATAATACGATTTAAGATATTCGTACCACTGCGTAAACGTTGTGTTATACAAATCTCCAGGTTTTGTGCCGAATCCGGGTAAGAGCGGTACATACACATCAAACCCTCGTTCAAAAGCTGCGTTCGCACTATATTCATATGCATATGGAGTACTCGGATATCCGTGAACCATAATAATTGCCGCATCAGCAGGTGGATCATGCTGCAACACAATGGAAAGGCATCTTGGATCAAATACTTCATCAATATTTGGTTCAATAGGCTCTGTATGTTTATCTTGGTACCCCCAGAGAAGAGCACTCCAACTGAAAGCTATTACGAGTACCACTGCTACTAACACATATACCATAGCGGTAGCATAGACGATATTTGTTATGCCGGCAAGGTTGAGAATATAAAAAAGGGCTCACCACATAGCGAGCCCTTTCATCTCATAGAGATATAATTACATGAATAAGCCTAATGCAGGACGTAATCCATTTACCAGCGGCTCCATATATGGAACTACTGCGAGTAGTACACCAGCGGCTACTGCAGAACCAAGTACACCAGCAACGTTCGGTCCCATGGCATGCATGAGAAGGAAGTTCTGCGGGTTATATTCCTGACCTACTTTACTTGCAACACGAGCTGCCATAGGAACAGCCGAAACACCAGCAGCACCAATCAATGGATTAACCGGGTGCTTCTTATCCAGAGCATTCATGAGTTTGGCAATGAGGACACCAGTTGCTGTACCAAAACCAAAGGCAACCATTCCGAGCACCAAGATTCCCAATGTATTCAAGTTGAGAAAGTATGCAGCTTCCATCTTTGAACCAACCGAAAGTCCAAGGAAAATCGTGACGGTATTCATGAGTGCATTCTGCATAGTATCGCTCAACCGATTCGTTACTCCACACTCTTTGGCCAGATTGCCAAACATAAGAGCACCTACTAACGGTGTAGCCGAAGGAAGGAGAATAGCACATACAGTAAGAACGCTCACTGGAAATAAAATTTTCTCAACTTTTGAGACGGGGCGAAGCTGCTCCATCTTAATGAGACGTTCCTTTTTAGTCGTTAATAATCTCATAATGGGTGGCTGAATGATAGGAACCAAGGCCATGTATGAGTAGGCGGCCACCGCGATTGATCCCAGGAGATCAGGAGCGAGACGGCTCGTTACATATATAGCAGTAGGTCCATCAGCACCGCCAATTATTCCAATTGAGGCAGCTGCATGGAGGTCAAAGGTAATTCCAGGAATGAAGGAGAGCACGAGAGCTCCCAACAGTGCAAAGAAAATACCTACCTGTGCAGCAGCACCCAACAGTAAAGTCTTAGGATTTGCAATTAGCGGACCAAAGTCGGTCATTGCTCCTACACCCATAAAAATCAGGATGGGGAATAGGCCTGTCTCAATACCCATGTCGTACAAGAGTTTTATAAAACCAACTCCACCGGAACTACTGGATGGGTCTACACCTGCAATGTATGCAAACGGAATGTTTGCCAGAATACAGCCAAACCCAATAGTCACCAGCAGCAGTGGTTCAAAACCCTTTGCAATTGCGAGGTACAACAACACAAATCCTACAAGAATCATGATAATGTTGCCCCAGCCTCCGGCAGAGAGGAACCCCACGAGTCCGGTCGTCTGCCATAATTGTGAAAAAGCTTGTCCAATCATGTCAAAACTCCCTTACCCGATTATTGCGAGTACATCGTCTGCCATCAACTGATCACCCTGCTTAACCATAATCTTTGAAATGGTACCAGCTACAGGTGCGAAGATTTCATTTTCCATTTTCATTGCTTCCATAACGAGGATTAAACCGTTCTGATCAACTTGATCTCCCTCTTTTACATCAATACGAAGGACAAGACCCGGCATGGGAGCCTTAACTTCAGTTCCTGCACCGGAAGAGGGTGCTGGAGCTGCCTGTGGAGCGGGTGCAGCGGCCGGTTGTGCCGGTGCAGGTGTTGGCGCTGCAACTGGAGCTGCAACAGTTTCTCCTCCAATGACAAGTAATACTTCATCTGCATTGAGCTGATCGCCCTGCTTTACCTTGATTTCTTTCACAGTTCCCGATACAGGTGCGAAGATTTCATTTTCCATCTTCATGGCTTCCATAACCATCAGCACATCATTTTCTTTTACCTTATCGCCAACACTGACGTTTGATCGAAGAATGAGGCCTGGCATAGGAGCCTTTACCAATACATCCTCAGTAGAAGATGCAACAGGGGCTGAAGCGACGGGAGTCGCAACAGCAGCAGCTGGAGCTGAAATACCTTCCTTCACTGCAATGTTGTAGGCAACACCGTTGACCACAGCTTGTGAATCCTTGAGCTGTACAGCATATGTATTGTTGTTTACTGTTACCGTGTAATCATTAACTGGATTTTTTGCAGGTGCTGCAGGAGCCGCTTCAGGCTTCTTCTCAGCACTCTTAAGTCGGACACCATTCACTTTCGCATTTCCTGTGAGATAAAGAATGCCCTTCTCTTTACAGGATGCAGCAATAAAGATATTTTCTTCGGTGGTTTCAAGATTTTCTGCCTTGAGCATTGCAATTGCAGCATCTCGGCCTTTTTTGGGATCCTTGTCGTTAATATCAACGGCCTTCTCTTTGGTAGGCTCTAATTTTAACTGCTCCGAAGAGATTTTTATTACTTCTGGATCTGGTTCTACAGGAGTACTGCCAAAGTAGCCAAGTACCATTTTCCCATATCCTTCAGCAATTTTTTTCCAAGGACCAAACATTACGTTGTTAAAAGCCTGCTGGAAGTAGAACTGAGACACAGGAGTAACACTCGTTGCATACCCACCTTTCGCAACAACATCTGCCATTGCGTGAGTAATTTCTGCAAAACGATCCATAAGTCCGTTATCACGAAGCATTTGAGTATTCGCTGTAAGAGCCCCGCCGGGGAGAGGTGAGAATGGAATAATCGGGTTAACCATAGTAGCTTCAGGTGGAAGGAAGTAGTCACTCATACAATCTTGGAAGACACGTTCTGCCTCCATGACTTTGTCAATGTCTACATCCAGCGTGTAATCGGTACCACGAAGTGCATGCCACATGGTAATAACGTCGGGCTGACAGGTTCCTCCGGACACTGGAACAAGGGAGAGATCCACTTGGCTAGCACCAGCTTCAAGAGCACTTACATACTGTTGAATACAAACCCCGGCAGTTTCGTGAGAGTGGAATACGATATTCATATCCTTGCCAAGCATTTTCCGTGCACGCTTGATAGTTTCATACACAACCTTCGGTGTACTGGTACCTGAAGCATCTTTGAAACAGACAGAATCATAGGGGATTCCCGCATCGAGAATGTTCCTCAATGTCTGTTCATAGAAATCTGGATCATGTGCTCCAGTAGCACCGGGGGGCAATGCCATCATGGTTACACAAACTTCATGCCGTGCACCTGCTTCATGAATAGCACGTCCACTATCAATAAGGTTGTTTACATCGTTTAATGCATCAAAGTTTCTGATAGTCGAGATACCATGCTTCTTGAACAGGTCAGCATGCATCTTGATGATATCTCGTGGCTGCGAATCGAGACCGACTACGTTGATACCTCTGGAGAGGGTTTGTAGATCAGCATCTGGACCTGCAACACGACGGAAATCATCCATCATTTTAAATGCATCTTCATTGGTATAAAAGTAGAGTGACTGGAAACGTGCACCACCACCTGCTTCGAAGTGATTGATGCCTGCATCCCGTGCAGCTTCTACAGCTGGTAGGAAATCTTTGGTGAATACTCTGGCTCCATAGACCGATTGGAATCCGTCTCTGAAAGCCGTACACATGAAATTTACCTTTTTCATAGGAACTCCTTGGATGTGTGTTAGCGCTTCGACTGCGCGACAGCTGCGGCTATTGCCGCGGCGATCTCTGCTCCCGCAGTGTTAGCGACGGGGGAACCAGAGGCGGAAACGGGACGTTTCGCAACTGTTGAAATTTTTTCTGGTATGAACTTCTTTACGAAAGCAGAGAGACCTTTGGTCGTGAATACCAGCAATGTGAGGAATAGAAATACTACCCCCATCCCCAGTACCAGCAGTATGAGACCATTGTTCACTTGCTCGACAAGAAGTTCTTTCGGCAATTGGTGTAGCATGTGCTGTGCTCCTTGAATTATATTGTCGACACCGATAGTAACCGGTGTAAAAGAATTCAATCTACTATAGCTGGAAAGCGTATGTCTTTCAAGGCATAAGTTTTATATTTGCCGTACTCCATGAGATGACAAACCGATAATTAGCGTCATGATTCTAAAAATTTAAGGGTAATAACTCAGTATTTTCTGGACCTCGACAGTCAGCTCTGGATATACTGGAAAAAGGAGTAGAAATTCATGGATGACATAGGACGATTAACTTGGCAGACTTTAGAGCGGGATACCATTTTCACTGGCCCCATTTTCGATATTCAAAGTGTTCGGAGAGCTTCAACCGATGGTAGAGTAGGAGAGTTTGTTGAATTAAACGCACCACTTTGGGCCACCGTGATACCCTGGTTTCGAAATGAACAGGGAGTTCCCATGTTTATAATGGTACGACAGTATCGTCATGGAAGTGATTCCGTAACAATAGAGTTCCCGGCAGGAACAATTGATGCTGGAGAGGATCCTGAAACTGCAGCCAAAAGAGAACTGCTGGAAGAGACAGGATGTGAACCGGTTGGGAATATGTACGAAATTGGTTCCATATCACCGAACCCGGCTTTCATGAATAATCGAGTTTGGTTTTATTTCGTTGAGGGCGTCAGAAACGTGGGTGAACAACATCTTGATGAACATGAGCAGCTTGATATACTTACAGTGCCGGTAAAAGAAGTGCTGGCTTCCATGGGTACCGGGCAGTACGATAACGGTATCATGATGATTGCACAGGCTTTTTTTCTGAGATTTGCTCAAAACCGACCGGATTTACTTTCATAGGAGACGATCATGAGAAAAACAATTTTTATACTGATTATTGCAAGTTTAGTGTTCTTCGGAGGGTGTACAGGCACCTCATTAATTGAACAAAGCAGAACAATAGCTGTTCAGGGGACTGGAAGAGTAACAGCTGCTCCCGATATCGCCTCACTTTCTATTACTGTTTCTGAACTAGCTGAAACCACGAGTGAAGCACAGCAACTCACCAACAGGAAAGTTGCAGTATTGCTCGAGATGATTCGTGAGGCAGGAGTTGCCGATTCTGATATACGGACAACTGCACTGAGCTTCTCTCCAGAATATACATGGAAAGAGAATGAGCGAATCCTTGTAGGACAACGTGTGCAGCAATCGTTATATGTCATCATACGGGGAATTGATGGAAAATCTACTACGCTTCCCCATCTCATGGATAGTTTTGGAACAGTTTCCGGTATCACCATGGGGGCTGTCCAATTCAGTAAAGATGATACGACTGTTGAATATGAGGCAAGTAGAAAACTCGCTATGGAAAAAGCTATCCAGAAAGCATCCGACTATGCTCTTGCCGCTGGAATGCAACTTGGCAAGCCGCTCACAGTCTCAGATTATTCTTCAAACGATTATCAGCCGCTGAATAGGAGTTCTGCTATGAAGGCGGATGTCATGATGATGGAGAGTGCAGTTTCTACAGAACTTCCCTCTGGAGAAATAACGATTTCCAGTAGCGTATCGGTGGTATTTGAACTTCAATAGAAGGTAGTACTACATACAGTGTGGGTCAGTGTCGAATAATGCGAGCTCGGATTCGCGAGAGATGTACATAGTTACGTGGCGAATTCCTGCCTCAATAGTATGCTCGTCTTTTTCTATGAATCCAAGTGTTGCATAGAATGAGGCCGCATGTTCCTGGGCATGTATATAGATAGGTTCTTCCAGCTGATTCATGCGTACAGACCGAATGCCCTCACGAATAAGGATTTTACCTAGATGTTTCCCTCTATACGCTGGGAGAATGGCTATTCGTTCCAGTTTTACACCCTCATCGGTCTTGCGATAACGAAGCGTTCCAACAGGATTGCCTTTACTCCAGAGCAGGATGTGACCACTCTCATTATCTTTTCCATCTTGCTCGATGTCTCGAGGAACTCCTTGTTCTTCAATGAATACACTCTCTCGAATTGCAATGCAATCAATGAGGGATTGTAAATCGTACGGTTTTCGTTGGATTCCAAGAGGAATGACTATTACGTGACAATCAGATGAGTCCATAGATTCACTATATCTCTGGGTATAAGGAGAATCAATAGCCTTACTATTCCTTTAATGCCTTTATATGATAGATTCTCGAGCCAAAATCACCAAGTACTCGGGTCTCTTTGTCGTATCCTGTTCCCCCGAATTGCTGGTTTAAAACGATTCCATGATAGGCAAGGATATCCCCGCCTACAATATAGTATTCGATTTCACTTTCGAGATGGACCGTCTCCTCCACAATTCTCTGAAGCGTGCCATCATTCTTAATTCGAACAGGACTAAGCATATTTACCAATGATCCGAATGTTCGAATATCTACAGATTCTTGTCGCGGAGTCACAGCATAAGTCAAATCGGGGTCTGCTATGGGAATCCTTAGCAAATCAGCGGGTGGATTAGCTCTGTTGAGTGTTTGAAAAAAGAGTACCAGCATTTCAGTTCGATCGGGGCTTGAAACTACCCAGATAGACTGTTCATGCTTTGCGATAGGTTTGATTCTAAAAAAATCACCATACTGAAGCAACGAACGGTGTGTTTTATAGAATGCAATTTGATTTTTAATAATTTGTTGTTCTTGGACGCCGAGTTGTGTAATATCCATTTCATACCCTAAAACACCAAAAGCAGCGACATTAAATCTCGATTCAAGATGGGTAGTACGAAGAGTTTGGTGATTAGGAGACTCGGAAACATGGGCTCCGATTGCCGAAAGAGGGTACCCGCAAGCGGTTCCCTCCTGGATGTGCATACGAGATAACGCATCGGTGTTATCACTGGCCCATCCTTGCGGCATATAACAGAGCATACCAAGGTCGAAGCGATTACCTCCGGAGGCACTCGACTCAAACAGCATTTGAGGAAACGCCTCAATAAAACGCTCAATAAGTTCGTATAGACCAAGCATGTACCGGTGGTTGAATTCATCCTGACGGAAATGATCTTGGCCACTGTACATATCGCTAAACATGCGGTTCATATCCCACTTTACATAATCTACATTCCCCAGTCTCCAAATAGTTGAAAGAGCCTCAAAAAGGTAGTCTCGTACCTCTTTTCGGGTGAGATCCAGCAGATACTGGTTTCTTCCCGGTGAAGGATTTCTTTCAGGGAGTGCTACCATCCAGTCGGGATGTTCTCTATACAGCTGGCTTTTACGGTTTATCATCTCAGGTTCACACCAGAGGCCAAACAGCAATCCCATACCATGAATCCTTTTTGACAGGCTGGCTAGACCGTTCGGCAATTTCTTCGTATTAACTGTCCAATCACCTAAACTTGTTGTGTCATCCTCTCTGCTGCCAAACCACCCATCATCAAGTACGAATAATTCAATACCAAGATCAGCAGCACTTTTTGCAATTTCCAATACTGTCTTTTCCGTAAAGTTGTAGTAAGTCGCTTCCCAGTTATTTATAAGAATGGGTCTCTGATGATACTTCCAGCTCCCTCTTACTATATTCCCATTTATGAAGCGATGGAAATTCTTGCTTGCCCCATTTATCCCTTCATGTGAGAACGTTAAGACAGCTTCAGGTGTATGAAATTTTTCTCCCGCACGAAGTTGCCATCTAAACGTAGCAGGGTTAAGGCCGCTCAGGACTCGAATTTTTTCATATGGGGTCACTTCTATGCTTTCTGCATGATCACCACTATAAACGAGATTACACCCTATACAATCGCCCTGGCTCTCCTGTGTTCCCGATGCGGTCAAGAATATGCAGGGGTTATGACGAGAAGAACTCACACCAGCTTTCGAATCATTTAGATGAATTCCAGGTCGAAGCGTTTGACTCGTTCTATACCGTTCACGTGCCCAAGCACCGTCGAACGTAATTAGATCATAATCGCAGGTGGGTAGGTCGAGTTGCATACTGGCAAAGCGTTCGATAGTAATGGACTCACCCGATTCGTTTGTGATTGCACTTTTCCTCACAATCACATCTGCGTGGTCGAAGGTGGTATAATATAGTTCAAGCCTCAATGAGGAACTTCGCTCAAGGAGAACTATGATGAGAGTAGTACATTGATTTTTATCACCATAGGATTCAGGTAGTCCAGAGAATGATCTTGGCTTACCCTTAATAATTCGATGTTCTTTAAATATAAAATCAGATACGCGGCTACCATCAAGCCTGCTGAAAACTATTGCAGGTTCTCTAAAGTCACCCTTTCCAAAAGTTGAGAATTCAAGGCATAGGTTATCAAGGTTGACCGTAGGATGCTCCTCATCATAAGCAATGGAAGTTCCTGTAGGAATGGTATGTTTGTCGTAGAGTGGCTCAATATGGTTTGTGGTACGGATTCTTCTTCCGTAGTAGAGGTGTTCGAGGTGATGAGTTTCGTTGACCCTGAACATATAGGTTGTCCACATGGTATGTAGGGTGAAAACTAGATCTCGTTCATGTATCATCGCAATCTCCTAGCAACCGACAGTTGTGCGTGAATTTTTTCCATGGTAGTATCATGTTGCTTTACAGTATAGCCTGCTCTGTTTGTTTTTTCATCCATCAGTTGGAAAAATCGAAAAACAGTGACTAGGTTGCAGTTGTGAGGAGGTCGTCGTATGGATGTGAAGAGATTGCAGTTGTGGGAAGGGCGGCACGCTACTATGCTTTCTAACGAAACATTTCGTACCGTTATGGAAGATCATGGAGGCATGGTTCTTGAGTTAAGTAATATAGGGGAATCAGGGGGACGGATTAATGCACATCCTCTGTATGCCTTTAGAGGAAGAGAACCCTCCATTCAATCCGATGAAAATTATGAGTTTTGGCATAATAGTAATCTCCTCTATTTCTTGGGAGGGAATTTTTTCTGTTTCCCCAATTTTGGACCTAATCATACGGTGAGCGGTGTGTATCATGAAGCTCATGGCTGGACTGCAAATAGTCTGTGGACTGTTGTGAAGTATGGTACAGATGCCGAGCTGCGTGCAAATTGGCTGTTTTCAACTCTCAGTAGTCCAGAACCCAATTATCCTTTTCATGTAAAAAAAATTGATATGGTATTACCTGGACATCCAGTCTTGTATAGCAGTATTGCAGTCACAAATGCAGGTCTCGAACCATTGGCAGCAAATGCTGCGTGGCACAATACGGTAGGTTCTCCCTTCCTTGAGACTGAATGTATTGTTAATCTGAGTGCAAAACAATTTTCCACAGCCCCTCAGGATTCTGAATTCGAGAGAACTGGAAGACTTGCGTGCGGGGTGGAATTTGATGATCTAGAAAAAGCCCCACTGAAAAAAGAGGGTACATGCAATATTTCCCAAGTTCCCGGGATGATAGGTTATACCGACTTCATCACAGGGAGGATTCCCGATGATGCCCGACTAGGATGGAGCAGTGTTATTAACCCGCGGTTGAAGATGGTCTACTTTTCATTTTTTCCCGGCCCTGCTGCTGTAGAGCAGAATGAAGTTCCTCTATTGTTCAATAATTTGTGGATGCAATATGGTGGACGACCGTTCACTCCCTGGGCTTTGTATGAAGGAGGGACCGATCAGACATTCGCACTCGGGGTAGAGAATTCTATAGGGCACTATGCAAACGGCCTGGAAAGAGCTCTTAGAGAGCAAGAGGTTCTCGGAGCACCCACTACGGTAACAATTCCACCTGGAGAAACTCGCATACAGCGATACGGAACAGCCTTCACGAGTTTTGAAAATGCGAAGATGGCTGCAGGGGTACAGTCTGTAGAACAGGTGGTGGAAGGCTTAGTGCTTAAACGAGGAAAGTCCTGGGCTTTTATTGAAAGTGATTCAACCTTCCACTTTTTAAAACTTATGGAGAAGAAGCTGTTCTGAATTTCTCATCATGAAAACACTACTATAGCGGTATACAGGAAGAGGCTGCTGCGAAAGTCTTTCCACTCTCGCAACAGCCTCTCATGAAAGGTGCCGACCGGATTCGAACCGGTGCATAGAGGTTTTGCAAACCTGTCCCTTACCACTTGGGTACGGCACCATTAGTTATGCAATCTGCAGCATCCTCAATTTCACGCTCTTATTAGTTTGGATGCGATGTAACAAATCATTACGGAAGATAGCAGAAATTTACAGGAAAGGCAACCCTGCAGAGAAGTGTGACTATCTGGAAATGTCTAGTATGTGTACTGAAATCTTTATGAACTATTTTGTTCTATTGGATGAGTTTTTATCGTTGACAACATCAGAAACGTTCAATATAATTCAAATACATTCACAATATGTTCATATAAGGAAGATTGAATCGTGGGATTAATTCCAGCCGATAGACAACGACAGATTTTAAGTATTGTAACTCAAGTTGGTGTGGTTCAGGTTCAGGAACTCAGTGAACGGTTTGGTGTGAGTGTACTTACTATACGACGAGATTTAGACCATCTAGCGAGTGAGGGATTAGTTGAACGTACTCATGGAGGAGCTACATTACGACGAACCTTGCCAGTAGAACCTCTTTACGCTCAGAAGGCGTTGGAATTTCCAAAAGAAAAACAAGAAATTGCTGGGTTGGCAGCTTCCTTAATTGAAAATGGGGATACCGTCTTTATCAATAGCGGCTCCACAACATTTGAGGTTATCAAGGCACTCAGAGATCACGATATTACGATAGTTACAAATAATATGGACGCTGCATGGATTGCTAATGAAGATGCACGATTTCGCCTCATCTTTGTAGGTGGCGTGTATAGAACACGCTCCCATGCAGTTTCCGGAGGATTTTCGCAGTTTGTTATACAACAGGTATATGCAAATAAAGCAATAATCGGTGTTGATGGATTTAGTCTCTCTGCTGGATTAACCACTCCTGTTATTGAGGAGGCAGAGACAACCCGCGGCATGATTGAACGTACTGTAGGAAAAGTCATTGTGGTTGCTGCAAGTAATAAAATCGGTGTTCTATCCAATTTTAGTACAGTAGGAGCAAATGACATAGATGTGGTAATTACCGACGCCGCTGGAGAGCAGCTGCTCTCACAGTCTGAGCTCGAAGAGAATGATATTGAACTACTAGTAGCGGGTGCCCGCTACATTGAGGAAGGAGAATCTTAATGGCATACGAAGATGCTTACAAAAATTGTGTATGGGTCGATTTCCACCTTTTGGAATCGTTTATGGTAGATGCCTTACAGGCTGTCGGAGTTCCTGAAGAGGATGCACGTGTAATCGGGGATGTTCTCATTGAATCGGATAAGCGGGGAATTGATTCACATGGAATTGGACGATTAAAACCTATTTATATTGATCGAATAAACATAGGCATTATGAGTCCAACTACCGAAATTGAGGTACTTAAAGACGATACCACCACAGCTGTACTGGATGGTCATAATGGCATGGGGCATGTCGTGAGTAAAAAAGCCATGGAAATGGCAATTGAAAAAGCCAAGAAGTATGGTCTTGGTATGGTTGCAGTTCGTAACAGTAATCACTATGGTATTGCAGGTTACTACGCTACCATGGCCATTGAAGCTGGAATGATAGGGATTACAGGAACAAATGCCCGTCCTTCGATTGCACCTACATTTGGTGTAGAAAATATGCTGGGAACAAATCCTCTCACCTTTGGTATTCCTACAGATGAAGAATTTCCCTTTGTACTCGATTGTGCTACGAGTGTTACTCAACGGGGAAAAATTGAAGTTTATGGGCGAGCTGGTAAAGAGCTTCCTCCAGGCTGGGTGATTGGTCTTGATGGTACTACACGAACCGATACACAGCGGGTGTTGAAAGATCTTACTACAGGACAAGCAGCACTTACACCCCTTGGAGGAATTGGGGAAGAGACTGGAGGATACAAAGGCTTCGGATACGCAATGGTCGTTGAAATTCTTTCTGCAGCACTTCAGGATGGCTCATTCATGAAAGAACTGAATGGATTTGATGCTGATCATAAACCAATTCCGTATCCACTTGGACATTTTTTCATGGCGATTAATCCCGAACGGTTTATGGGACTTGAAGTTTTCAAGCGTGTTGCCGGAACAATATGCCGACAGATTCGGGATTCTCAGAAGGCTCCTGGAGAAGAGCGTATCTACACTGCAGGGGAAAAAGAGCATGAAGCATGGCAGTATAGAAAGGTTCACGGTTGTCCCGTTCCACAAACACTACAAAAAACGATGATTGAACTTCGTGACACGTACAATCTCGATTATCGATTTGATTTCGAATAAAAAAAGAGAGGATGTTACCTATGGATGATGTATTAAAAGAGAAAGCCCTACGTTACCACTCACTAGACGGAGTGCCAGGAAAAGTATCGGTTGTTCCAACAAAACCGTGCCAGACGGCTGAAGAACTATCACTTGCCTATACTCCTGGTGTTGCCAAACCGGTTCTTGAGATTGAGGCAAACCCTGAAGATGCCTACAAGTACACCGCAAAGGGTAATCTTGTTGCAGTTATTTCAAACGGTACAGCCATTTTAGGTCTTGGAGACCGAGGAGCTCTTGCTTCGAAACCTGTTATGGAAGGAAAGGGTGTCCTGTTTAAACGATTCGCCGATATTGATGTATTTGATATTGAACTCAATGAGAAGGACCCGAAAAAAATAATTGAAATGGTAAAGGCCATGGAGCCTACCTTCGGTGGGGTGAATCTGGAAGACATTAAAGGTCCTGAATGCTTTGAAATTGAACAGACACTTATTGAGCAGTGTAATATTCCAATTTTTCATGATGATCAGCATGGAACCGCAATTATATCCACAGCAGGACTCATGAATGCAGTGGAAATTGTCGGGAAGAATCTCTCCGATATTACTGTTGTAGTGAATGGAGCGGGAGCTGCAGGAATTTCATGTGCAAAAATGTTCGTTGCTGCGGGAGTCAATCAAAAAAATATTATTATGCTCGATAGCAAAGGGGTCATCTACAAGGGTAGAACTGCTGGCATGACCAAAGAGAAAGCCGAATTTGCTCGAGAGACAGATGCTCGTACATTGGCCGATGCCGTGAAAAATGCCGACGTCTTTATGGGGTTGTCAGTGGCTGATTGCCTCACTCCCGATATGCTTAATAGCATGGCAAAGGATCCCATAATTTTTGCTATGAGTAATCCGAATCCAGAAATAGCCTATGACCTTGCCGTCGCTACGAGAAGTGATCTTATTATGGCTACTGGCAGAAGCGATTACCCCAATCAAATCAACAACGTTCTTGGCTTCCCTTTCATTTTCCGAGGGGCTCTTGATGTCAGAGCAAAAACAATCTCAGAAGGAATGAAAATGGCAGCGGCAAAGGCTCTGGCATCTTTAGCCAAGGAGCCCGTTCCTGAAATAGTAAGAAAAGCGTATGCAGGAAAGGAATTTTCATTTGGTAGAAACTATATTGTTCCCAAACCGTTCGATCCTCGAGTGATTGAGTGGGAAGCAGTAGCTGTAGCCCGAGCGGCATGTGATGAAGGTCTTGCATTACATCCTATTACCGATTGGGATGCGTATCGAGAAGGACTCAGAAAACGCATGGCTCATTATTGGAATTAGATGCAGGCACATACGTAAACGAAGCTCCCGCCAGGTTGAAGGTGGGAGCTTCCTAATTGTTAATCTGCAATTCCCCAGGCTTCTTTTAACTGAGTTTTTGCTTGATCAAGCACCTGCTGATACTGTTGAGAGAGTTGGGCAAAATGCTTTTGGAGCATCTGAATGAATTCGGGATCCTGATCCATGGACATGTTTGAGGCTCGACCATATTTCTGCATCATCTGTTCCCGCTTCTGTTCAAAGACTGGTTGATATTGTTGTCTTGCTCGTTCCAACAGAGAGTCTCGTGCTTCAATATATTTCCCCATGAATTGGCTAATCTGATTAATAAGGGAGACTGTATCGCTCTCCTTTCCATCCATGAGTTCTACAATATGGTGAATTTTTTTCATTCGTTCCTCATACTCCGTGCTCTGAGGCAGTGCAACATTCATGACAACAGTGGAAGCTATTCCCTGCTTTAAAAGCACAAGTTCATCTCCCGACTTTGAAGCCAGAGCAGCTTGAAGTTCCTTACCCTCAGATTCAATCTCAGTTAAATAGGTTCCAGCGAGACGTTTGCCTTCGTTAATACGTAAATCACGAGTGATTTTTTCTGGATCGGCCTCTATTCCCTCTGTCTTTTCCAACGCAATTTCCCAAGCCGATTTAAGTAATGCCATAACTCTGACTCCTTGTCTCAAGTATATTTAATTTTCTCTACCCTAAAAGATAGCGATAAGAGCTGTCTTGGACAAGTATGGATGTCGACTATGCCTGCACGAGCGAAATATGGACGTTTATGATAAAAAAGAGTAAAATTTCTGTATGCAAAAAACAACTCCATACTACTACCAGCAGACCTATGAAAGAGAACTTAGTGCAATCATTACAGAAATCACTACCTATAATAAAAAACCAGCAGTCATACTGGATCAAACAATATGCTACCCCGAAGGTGGAGGACAACCTGGAGATATCGGTAAATTGGGCAATGTCTCCATTTTGGATACGGTAAAAGACAGCACAGGTCAAATTCTCCATGTACTTTCAGACGAACCTCAAGAAGGAGTGGGTGAGCAAGTCCGTATAACAATTGATTGGGAGCACCGATATGATTATATGCAGCAACATACTGCTCAGCACCTACTCTCAGGAACTTTGTATCGATTATTTACATTAGATACTGTCTCGGTACATTTAGGACATGATTCACTTAGTATCGAGGTGGATACTCAAGAACTTTCCACGCAAGATATTGATACACTCGAGCAGGAAGTGAATCAGATCCTTTCGCATAACATTGCAGTAACTGCTCAAGAACTCTCTCTAGATGAGGCTCAAAAGCTTGGCCTTCGCAGATCTATCAAGGTCGATGGAGATGTTCGCATTGTTCGTATAGGAGAGTATGATGCCATTGCCTGTGGCGGAATCCATGTGCAGCGGACTCATGAAATTGAGGCCATTCAATTTTTGCGAATGGAGCCTATACGGGGGCGTGTAAAAACGTATTGGCTTGCAGGTGCTAGGGCTGTGAATGCAATCCGAAGAAATCGAAAGATTGTAGATGCTGCAGGAACTCTCCTGTCGGTACCTCCTGAAGGTATTGTTGACGGAATAGAATCCGTATATCAGCAACTTTCAGATATTCGGTACAGAGTAGGAGAACTTTCACGAATTGTTGCACAGGTGAGAATGGATGAAGCCTTGAAGTCATCCCAGACAATGAATAACGTTCCCGCTGTTGTGATTGATGCAACTCCATGGGCTGACGATATAATGAAATACTTCCCAGAAACTCTCTTCGCCATCCCTGCGATTATGGCATGTATTGTTCGTACACGAGAGGATGGCAAACTTACTTGGCAGATAGCTTTAAAAGGGTGCGGCAATGAAATTGACCGATTTAATGAAATTCGTAACCGCGCACTTCCCATTATTTCAGGAAAAGGGGGAGGGAAACCTCCTCTCTGGCAAGGGATTGGGTTGCTTCCAGATAATAAAGACCAATTCATAGATAAAGTAATGCAGATATTCGCAGGTACCATAGATGGCAAATCATCCTAAAAAGTCCAGAAATATTCGAATTCAACTTTTTAATGACTCCGTATTTCATGAATCAGGTGGTCTTAACTGGTATCAGATTATTGGAAAGACGATTGTGGTCATGGGATTTTTCCTTATTGTATATGCAGTTGCTCTTCTATTGCTTAAAGACCGGTACAATCAGATAGGGTTGTGGGTTGTAGATCATTTGGGTCTCATGGGGGTGGCCTTTTTTACCTTTTTTACCGATATGCTTATTGTACCCATGAGTGTAGACATACTATTTCCCTTCGTGCCGAGTTGGCCGCCTGTATCCCTTCTCGCTACTATGTCTCTTGCCTCTGCAATTGGCGGAATTGGAGGGTATTGGATTGGGCGTCTATTGGGACACCTTCAGATTGTGCAACTCGTAACAGCACGTTTCTCTTCTGATACAAGACGATTAGTCAGTCATTATGGAGTATGGGCGGTTGTTCTCGCCGGGCTTACACCGATTCCGTTTTCAACAGTCTGCTGGATTGCAGGTATGGTGAAGGTTAATCCGTATGGTGTTGCCTTGGCATCCCTCTCTCGAATTCCTAGAATGATAATCTACTATCTCCTAATTCGTGGTGGACTTGCCGTTATCTTTTAGATGTTTCAACTTTATGAAGCAGTGAGTTGATTCTCTCAACGATTCTTTCGGCCCGTTGCGGTGCATCTCCCACATATTCAGAAGCATCGAGAAGCGAGAGAATCGTATCCTTTTCCATATATTGTAGAATTCGAGCATCTTCACATAACAGGGCAGCCAGTGGATTTTCTTCACCTTTGAGTACCATAGGCCATGCACTGAGTGCGTGTTCCCTGATCACTTCATGCATCTCCTGCCGATTAGCTCCCTTCTTGCCTAGTTCCATAAGCACCCGTTCACTTGCCGCAAACAGTCCATATCGATCTAGGTTATGGCGAATACCGATTTCATGAAAAACCGTACCTTCCACAAGCCTGTTAGCAGTAATGAGAATTTCTTCGGTAGCAAGAAACATTTCAGGAAGAACAACTCGTCTATTTGCGGAATCATCGAGGGTTCGTTCAAGCATAGTATCTGCAGCATTATGCCATAAGACGTCTACTTGAGCAGAAACGAACCTGCAGAGAGAATCTATCTTCTCTGCGTTGATAGGGTTCCGTTTAAAGGGCATTGCAGATGATCCTACCTGTTTTTCACCAAAGGGTTCACTCCACTCACCTATAGGAGGACTTTGAAGCAATCGAAGATCAAGTGCAAATTTTGCCAAAGTCGCACACAATCCAGCTAACGAGACACCCAGACGCCAGTCCTGTTTCCTGGGATATACCTGGGTTGCAACTTCAAAAGATTTCAGGTCAAGGATTTCCATGACTCGTTTTTCCAGTTCTGCGGGTGTTGCTCCGGAATCAACCAGGAGGGCCTTATATGAAGCACTTGTTCCCACCGCCCCCTTCAAGCCCTTACCTTTTAGTGAAATGAATACCCGTTCTAATTCTTCGAGATCGTCAAGAAGATCTTGTGCAGTTTGAGCCAATCGATAGCCAACTGTCGTTGGTTCTGCAGGTTGAATATGAGTGAAAGCCATGCATGGCATACTCAGTGTCTGTGCGATACGATTACCTAATTGGAGTAGAATTTCTTGTACCAATGCGATAATACGCTCCAAAGCTTCTCGTTGACGAAGAACATCCATATTATCGAGTACATCCATACTGGTTGCTCCGAGGTGGATAATACTACCCCCCACAGAACACTGTTCAGCATAGGTTTTTATTTCAGCCATAAGATCGTGATGAATTTCCTGCTCAATTTCACTTGCCCGTTGAATATCGATTTCATCTTTATGTGATTCGAGGTCAGTGACCTGAGCTTTGGTTACCAGACCCATTTCTTGCTGTACCTTTGCCAAGGCTACCCAAATATGGCGAAGTAATGAACGTTTATGGGTTTCTGACCAAATGCTACGCATGGCTTCACTGCCATATCGCCAGGAAAATGGGGAGATGTAGGTCTCATGGTCAAAAATCTGGTTCATGTAATTCTCTCTTATAAAATAATTATCTGATCGCGTTCTGGTCCAACACTTACAAATTTCATTGGAGCTCCAGTTAGTTCTGCGATTCTATTAACAAAACTCTGTGCATTTTTCGGTAGATCGTTCCAAGTCCTTGCTTCGGTGGTACTGCACATCCATCCCGGGACTTCTTCATAGACTGGTTCAGCCTTCTCCTGTCCTGCAGTATCGGGAAGATCGGTGATTAACTCTCCATCAATCATGTACCCGGTACAAATCTTAATAGTCTCAAAGGTATCGAGTACATCAAGTTTTGTAATAGCTATGCTTGTAAAGCCATTAATCCAGCAGGAAAAAGAGGCTGCTACGGCATCAAACCATCCACAACGACGGGGTCTTCCTGTGGTTGCACCATATTCACCGCCGATATCCCGAAGTTTTTCGCCAGCTGCATCGAATAGTTCGGTAGGGAAGGGCCCTCCACCGACTGAGGTTGAGTAGGCTTTCACCACTCCGATTATCTCATTAATATACCTCGGTGAAATACCAGCTCCGCTGGGAGCACCCCCTGCAGTTGGATTACTACTTGTTGTGTATGGATAAATACCCCAATCAAGATCTCGCATAACACCGAGCTGACCTTCAAGTAAAATCTCTTTATTCTCCTGAACTGCTCTCTTTATGATGGGATGTGTATCAATTATCTGCTTCCCAAAACGATTGTTCCAACGTGCACAATGTTCCATGAGTTCTTCAATATCGACTTCGGGCAAACCGTAATAAGCCAGCTGTCGATTCTTCTGGGGGAGGAGCATTTCCAATCTGGTTCTCAGTCGTTTGGGGTCGAGAATATCTGAAGCTCGAATACCAATTCGGGAAGCTTTGTCACTATAGCAGGGGCCGACACCGCGCTTTGTGGTACCTACCGCCCAGCCACTTTTCTTACTCGCCTCTTCAGCCCCATCGAGCATGCAATGCAGTGGTAGAATCAGATGAGCACGACGGTCAATAAATAGATTGCTTCCGTCCACACCGGCAGAGGCAATAGAGGAGAGTTCAGTTTCCATGGTATCAAAATTCACCACAGTTCCAGCTCCTACGACGCATACTGTTTTAGGATTGAAGATTCCAGAAGGGATGATATGAAGGGCAAACTTGCCTTTATCGTTGATCACCGTATGTCCTGCATTATCTCCGCCTTGAAATCGGATAACTACTTCGGCCTGTTGTGCAAGGTAGTCTACAATTCTTCCTTTCCCTTCATCTCCCCATTGGGCTCCTACAATAGCTGTAATGCTCATATAGACTCCTTAGTCAGCAATTTTTCTGTGCAAGCATGTTCTGCTCATGCAATTCGTGTTCATCAATATCTATGGCATCCCACGGATATTTTATCCATACATCATCAATCTCCTCACCGGCAAAGTAACGGACAATTTCGGGAGGGAATTCGGCATCTTTCTTCTTATTCTTGTTATGCAGAACGAGAACTGCAATTTCCTCAGGATCATTTTTTAACAATTCACGAATACAGTAACTGAGGGTAGCTCGGGTATCGTCTACTTCATCAATCAACAGAACTTTTTTCCCGCGCAGCTGTTGCTGAGTCTCATCTATCCATTGAATTTTCTGAGGGTAATCGCTATGAGTTTGATCTATACCATAATAGGAAATTCCTACGGCATAAATCGGTCTGTTGATATAGGTTTTTACAATACGGGCTGGAATAAATCCTCCGGAACCAATTGCCACAATTACATCTGGATTGTAACCGGATGCCACAAGGCGGTCTGCAAGCGACTTCACTAACTTGTGAATCGACGCATACCCTACATAATACTTGTTGTTCATGAATCTTCCTTTTTATTGTCTATTCGATTACCGGTACCATTTCAGCAATATAGGGGAGTGTTCGGTACTGTTCAGCATAATCCAATCCATAGCCGACCACCCAGACATCGGGTATTTCAAAACCAATGTAATCTAGTTCCACATCTACTTTTCTTCTATTGGGCTTGTCGAGCAGTACTACCGTTTTTAGCGATTTTGGACTTCGGGCTTTAAAGTTTCTGCATAAGTAGTCCAGTGTATATCCACTGTCAAGAATATCTTCCACAATCATGACATGGCGGTCTTCCAGATTTTCTCTGGTATCCATTATCAGTCGTACATTACCGGTGGATTGTGATGATGCCCCGTAGCTTGATAATGAGATGAAATCGACTACGTGGGGAATCTTCAGCTTGCGGCAGAGGTCGGCCAGAAAAATGAAAGAGCCTTTCAATACTCCAACAAGTATAAGGCTCTCTGTAATTCCTTCGTACTCTTTATTTATCTGATAAGCAAGCTCATCTACACGACGTTGGATAGTGTCTGCGTCTATCAACACACGAACCAAGTCCTTCGTGAGAGCGGGAATCGCGATAGATGTCATGGTCGCTCCTTTTTGGTATGCAATTATCGGTTCAATCATGGCATAACAAGAAAACTGGAGCGGTGTCAAGACTGCACATATACAGCATCGTGTCTATTCTGAAGAAGAAAGCGAGTCAATCGCTTCAACAGCATTATGAAATATTGCACTTCTTCCGACTGTTGTGTCGAATCCTCCTCGCGTGAACTGGTGTGCAACTTGAGCTTGCAGACCACAGAATATGAGCGAAACACCCCGATTTTTAAGTGATGCATGTACCTCTTCCAAAGCAATCATTGCACTGTGGTCGATACTGGGAACACCCCGAATGGAGAGAATTATTTTCCGGGCACCTTGGTTTGCAATATCTTCAAGCGAAGAGACTAATTGATCCTGCGTCCCGAAAAAGAGCTGTCCTGTTACATAGACCAATTTTACTGAAGTGTCCCTGTTTGCAAGATTCCGACCTCTTTCGTGTCGTTCATCGATGTTTGATGTGGTAATCTCGAGATAGGCACTACGTATGACAAAAAGAAACATTGAAAGCGAAATGCCGATTACAATAGCAATCGTCAGATCAAAAACAACGGTTGCAATCATTGTTATGAGAAACTGTGTGATTGATGTTTTATATCGCTTTTGAAAAAAGGTGCGTATGCTTTCCCACTCGTTCATTCTCCAGGCAGTAACCATGAGAATGCCGCCAAGTGAAGCGAGGGGAATTCGGGACATGATTGGTCCGAGGAGAAACATCGATGCAATGAGCGTTGCTGCATGGAAAATACTGGTAAGTCTCGTTCGTCCTCCCGACTTAATTGCAACGCTTGTTCGTGCAATAGCTGCGGTTGCAGGAACACCGCCAAAGAAGGGTATAAGAATGTTGCCGAGCCCTTGAGCAATGAGCTCCTGCTTAGCATTGAGACGCTCTCCTCGCATTTTTCCTCCTGCAGCACCGCAAAGCAGACTTTCTATCATGCCCAAAGCAGCAATGCTCAGTGCAGGAAGCAAAATAACCTGAAAGAGTTCTAGGTCCAACATAGATAATGTAAGGCGATGCTCAAGAAAAAGTGAGCGGGGTATTTCACCGACATCGGGAACAGAGAATGGTCCGAACATATGAACGATGAGAGCTGCAATTATTCCGACAAGCGATGATGGAATCCGGGCATTCCACCGTTTTGGCCACAGAATCATAATAAGTATGACCAATATGCCGAAGAAGAGAGATTGCAATTGGATACTTTGACCTCCTTGCACATAGGAGATAATTTTTTGGATTATTGACTCTCCATGACTTTTAATTCCCAACACATTATCTATCTGACCAAATGCAATCAGGATAGCAATACCCGAGGTAAATCCAGTTATTACCGGTGATGGAATTATGGAGACTATTTTTCCTGCCGACAGCAGGGCTGCAAGTACAAGAAAAATTCCCGAAAGCATTCCAGCTGCGAGAACACCTTCAACTCCGTATCGAGCTGAGAGGGGGAGTAAGATTGCCGCCATTGCTCCTGTGGGACCGCTGATCTGGAAAGAGGCTCCCCCTAAAGCACCAATCATAAATCCAGCAAGGATGGCGGTAATGAGTCCCGCCGCGGCATCTGCTCCAGAACCTACGCCGAAGGCAAGTGCCAAGGGTAGTGCAACTGCTGCTACAGTAAGTCCTGCAAGTATATCTTTAACGAGGTTCTCTCTGGTGTATCCAGAAAATTCTCTGCGAATCATATGTGGAAATGGAAAATTCATGGGGATTTCTTCCTTGGAAAGATACTGCGAATGGCTATCGACCAACATGATGGGTATATCACTCAACCCATACAAATACAAGTAATGAAGCGGTGTCCGGACAACAACATTGACGGAATAATGAATGAAAATTATAGTATGCAGCGAGGGGGCAACTATGTTTGAACAGATAGATTTGAAATCACTGGAACTTAATCCGTTTACCACAATTCAACAGGATACATTCCTAGTCACTGCAGGAACTGAGGATGCATGGAACACGATGACAGCCGGCTGGGGTTTTTTGGGAGTTATGTGGGCTCGCCCTGCATTTGGGATTGTAATTCGCGATTCTCGTTTTACCTATGAATTTCTCGAGAACTCTCGAGGTTTTACCTGTTCGTTTTTCCCACCTGAATGGAAGAAAGCCCTTCAGTTCTGTGGCTCTCATTCCGGAAGAGATACCAATAAAGAGGAGGCTACAGGACTCACAAGTGTGGTAATTCCTGAAACCGATCTCATTACATTTGAGCAGGCAAACTTAGTCTTCTGTTGTACACAAGCATCAAGAACAGATATTTCACCATCTGATTTCTTGCTCCCTGACATTGAGAAACATTATCCGAGAAAGGATTATCACCGACTTTATATTGGATTTATTGATCAAATGCTTGTACAAAGTACCTGAAGGGGTCAGTACACGTGCACTTGACTCGCGTCATTGAACACTAACCGTGTAAAAAACCCCTGATTCCGGTATACACCATGGCGATATCTGCCTCATTGCAGGCATCAACAACCTCCTGATCCCGAATAGAACCACCTGGTTGGATGATTGCTCGTACACCTGAACCTTTTAATGCATCAATACTGTCACGAAATGGGAAAAAAGCATCACTTGCGAGAACCATCGGATTTGCTGCTCCACTCTTTGTGAGTGCTATGAGAGTTGCATCTACACGAGATACTTGCCCACCACCAATTCCACAGGTGACTCTCTGTGCTGCGGTTACAATTGCATTTGATTTAACATGTTTTACCACTTTCCATGCAAATAGGAGGTCTGCAAGCTCATCGTCAGTCGGTGCCCTATGTGTAGCTACAGTAATATCATCCCGTGTAATAGACGCATTGTCCCGTTCCTGTATGAGAAGGTCGCTGCCTAGTGCACGACTTGTTAAGTGATTGGTGAGAGGAGGGATCGGGCCAGTTTCGAGTACACGAAGATTCTTTTTTTTCTTGAGAATAACTAGCGCCTCTTCTGTGAAGGAGGGTGCAGTGAGTACTTCAAAGAATATTGAAGAGAGAAATTCTGCCATCTTCTTATTGCATACTCTATTTACAGCAATAATTCCGCCAAAAGCACTACGGGAATCTGCCTCGAAGGCGTATGTGAGAGCCTTCGTTATATCTTCATGTACAGCGACACCGCATGGAGTTGCGTGTTTTACAACCACACACGCTGGTTCTGAGAATTCTCTCAGTGTATCGATGGCTCCTTGGGTATCGCCTAAATTGTTGAAAGATAGTTGCTTCCCCTGTAGAACTGCACATTGTAAAAGACTGAACGGGTCGGTCTTACCTGGTACCAAACGTCCTCGATATACTGCGGCCCGCTGATGTGGATTCTCTCCATATCTCAGCAGACGGTCCTCTTTCTGTACAGTTCTTCTTGTATCGGTATGAAGTTCATAGGTAAGTGTGAGTTCAGCCGGAAACTGTTCCTCATTGAGATACTGGTGTATGAGTGCATCGTAAGAAGCCGTATGGCCGAATGCTTTTGTTGCAAGTTCTTTTCGTAATGCATACGGTACAGATCCTTCACTGGTTAATGCAGAAGCCACCCTATCATAGTCTGCTGCGTAGGTGAGTACAGTAACCCAAGAAAAGTTCTTTGCTGCAGAGCGAACCATGGTCGGTCCACCGATATCAATATTCTCGACTGCATCATCCAGGGAGGTGCCGTTATTATTAATAGTCTGAGCAAATGGATAGAGGTTGCACACTACGAGATCAATCCACGGAATACCATGGGTTTTTGCATCTGATGCATGCTGATCTCTCAAACCCAGTATTCCACCAGCGATGATTGGATGAAGTGATTTTACGCGACCATTCATCATCTCCGGAAACTGTGTGAGTTTTTCTACTGGAATTACTGCAATACCTTCAGACTGCAAGAGAGAAGCAGTTCCGCCAGTAGAAATAATCTCTATACCCTGAGAGATTAATACACGTGCCAATGCAACAATTCCAGTTTTATCAGAAACTGAAATAAGTGCCCGCTTAATGACTGTGGGTTTGGTATTCATATGTGTGGTGTACCACATTTTCTTACCATATTGCTACCCGCCGAGAACTCTTTCCTTTTTTTTCCTGACTCGTTACAATGGCGATACCTCTGCGGTATATCCTACAGAGGGAAACGATTCTAGGAGAGGCTATAACATGGAGATCGATGTA
Organism: uncultured Spirochaetaceae bacterium; assembly: GCA_964616275.1. GTDB lineage: Bacteria > Spirochaetota > Spirochaetia > Sphaerochaetales > Sphaerochaetaceae > CAYZJV01. The sequence goes on from CAZTUL010000004.1 coordinate 33,288, forward strand.
CGGAACCTGCATCCTCTTGAGATCAGGCTACTCAGGCATGTGTCAACTGGTGAACCAATTACTTCCCAACGGTTGATAGATGAACTGGATTATAAGATTGGACAATGTAACCAATCTTTCAGCTGGCTTTCAGCTAAAGGTTACATAGAAGAGAAGGGACGTACATTTCGCACGCTGTTCGAACTTACCGAACTTGGTCGGCAACAGTTGGAACAGGGAACTCCCCCGCAGCGTATCCTTACACTGCTTCAGGAAAAAGGGCCACTTACGCTCCCTGAGATTGCAGATACATTATCATTGGAGAAATCTGATGTCGGTTCAGCTTTCGGCCTGTTAAGCAAAACAAAAGCTTGTAAAATGGGCGAGGGAAACAAAGCTGAAGCAGTAGTCACAGAAATACCTGCAGAAGTCCGGATTGCTGCTCAAGTACTAGAGAAAGCGGCACAGGAGCCTCTTGAAGAGTCTCAGTTGACGAGTGAAGAGAAGGACTATGTTTCCAAAAATAGTAAAAAGAGAGGGGCTGCAGGAGCTCCTTTAAAACTTATTGAACGAGAAGAAGTCACCTATCAGCTTACTCCGGCAGGCAGTGAAGCTAAAAACGTTCTGCTTGCTGCAAATATAACAGGTGAGGAGTTAGGTGCTGTAACAAACGCCATGTTGTCTACCGGATCTTGGAAGCAAGCCTCTTTTCGTCCCTATAGTCTGAATACACCTCCTCCACGAATTATCCCAGGAAGAAGAAACCCTTACGGTGCATATCTGCAATGGGTAAAAGATAAACTCTGTGCACTTGGATTTGAAGAATTTGATGGTCCTCTTGTAGAAAATGAATTCTGGAATGGAGATGCTTTGTTCATGCCTCAGTTTCACAGTGCACGGGATATTCATGATGTGTACTACGTAAAGCATCCGTCACATGCAAAAGCAATCGATGAGCCATATTTGAGCCAGGTTGCAGCCACTCATGAAAATGGGTGGAAAACCGGTAGTCGTGGATGGCAATACGGTTTTGACCATGAATTTACCCGAAGACAGGTTATGAGAAGTCAGGGGACTGTACTCTCTGCGAAGACGCTGCCAAAAGCACAGATTCCAGGAAAATACTTTGGAGTCGCTCGATGTTTTCGGTACGATCAGGTAGATGCAACGCATGGTGCCGATTTCTATCAGACTGAGGGTATAGTGCTTGGGGAAGATGTTAATCTGAAGACTCTTCTTGGTCTGTTGAAGATGTTCGCAGAAGAGGTCGCTGGTGCAGAAGAGGTAAAATATGTCCCCGGTTATTTTCCATTTACCGAACCATCCATTGAGGTACATATAAAACATCCTGTACTCGGGTGGTTTGAACTTGGCGGGAGTGGTATTTTCCGACCGGAGGTTACACAGGCTCTGGGTATTGACGTCCCTGTTCTTGCTTGGGGCTTGGGTATTGACCGGATGGCACTCATGCACCTCGGTCTGAATGATTTACGCGAACTATTTACACCAGATATCGAAAGCGTACGTATGAGGAGGGGAAATTAATGCCCAAGATTGAAGTTCATGAAGCACTATTCAATTCCCTTGTGGGAAGTTCTTATACCGATGCTCAGCTCGAAGAGATGTTCCCCGTTGCAAAAGCAGAACTCGACGGCCATGACGTAGAGGAAGGCCTCTATAAAATTGAATTGAACGATACCAATAGACCTGATCTGTGGTCTGCTGCTGGAGTTGCCAGACAACTAGCCTCGTATAGAGATCAAAGTATTCCTCAATATGATTTTTTCTCAACAGAAGATGAGACTCTCGATTCTGAGGGACGAAAATTAATCGTCCATGAGCCAGCTCAGCTGGTGCGACCCTATTCCATTGGTTTCGCTGCAACTGGAAAGGTTGTTGATGAAGAAATCCTGCTTAACCTTATCCAATCGCAGGAGAAATTGTGCAATAACTTTGGAAGAAAGCGAAAGACTATTGCAATGGGTGTGTATCGGAGTGACATGATTACCTATCCGGTTCATTTTACAGGAGCAGACCCGGATGTTGCGCACTTTGTCCCTTTGCATATGGATGAAGACCTTACGTTGAGACAAATCTGTGAGAAACATCCTAAAGGTGTTGAGTATGGACCAATCGTATCAGATAAACCGGTGTTTCCTTTCTTGTATGATGATGCAGATGAGGTGTTGAGTTTTCCGCCGGTTATCAATAGTGCACGAATTGGCGCTGTAGAAGTTGGTGATGAGCATCTGTTTTTTGAGTTTAGTGGAACTGGGTTAGACGATCTGCTTCTCGCAGCATCCATTGTTGCTTGTGATTGTGCAGATATGGGATTTACCATTCTTCCCGTTACATGCGAATTTCCCTACGACACCCAATATGGTCGCTCACTTACAGTCCCATATTATTTCCAGGAGCCTGCAGCGTGTAATCTCTCTTTTCTTCATAAAATGCTTGGTGAAAAACTGAGTAATGACCAGATTATCACAGCATTGCGTCGTATGGGAGTGTTTGCCGTTACTGATGAAACCATGGTATATATCACTGTGCCCGAGTATCGCAATGACTACCTTCATCCTGTTGATATCGTTGAGGATGTCATGATTGGACATGGGTTGGAAAATTTCGCCCCAGAACTCCCACATGATTCCACAGTGGGAAGAATTACGCCGATTGAGGCCTTTTCACGAAAGGTGAAAGAGCTCATGGTCGGCCTTGGATTCCAGGAGATGATGTATAACTACCTAGGGTCGAAACGTGAATATATAGACAACATGAATGTTGATGGATCTCAATATATTCAGATTGCTAATCCCATGAGTGAAAACTATGAGTTTGTTCGACCTTCAATTATTCCTTCACTTCTCGAATCCGAAAGTGTAAGTGCCCATGCTGTGTATCCTCACCAGATATTCGAAGTGGGAAAAGTTGCATTCCTCGATGATTCAGATAACTCTGGAACTACAACGCGGGATTATCTTGGTTTCCTCGCCGCTGGTAGTGAGATGGGATTTAACCAGTTGAACAGTCTTATTTCGACGCTCTTCTATTTTTTGAACAGAGAATATGTTATGGAGGAAATACTAGATTCTCGTTTCATTGAGGGACGATGCGGGCGTCTGGTATCAAATGGAAAAGTGGTCGGTATCTTTGGTGAAGTTCATCCTGCAGTTCTTGAAAACTGGGGGATTACGATGCCCTCTATCACATGTGAGATTGATCTTAATCTCCTGCAGGTTGTGGAGAAGTAGGTAAAACTCCCTCAACTAAGGAATTATAAAGGTTCCCGTAAGAGCGGATCGCTGCTCATATGGGAGCTTTTTTTGATTCCATGGGCCAATGGTAATGGTTGTAGTTCTCAGAGGTATAAGTCCTTTTGTGAGTAAAAAATCGACTCTCTCCGAATAACTTTCCTTCTCATCAATAAATTCCCAGGTAACACCCGGTGACTGGGCAGCACTGTAGTGCGTACTTTGCCAGCTATCAAGAAAATGGTTTTCTTTAAAATTTTCAATAAGCGGCCAGGGAAGTCGGATTCGGTACGGATGATTATCTGCCGTTTCAAACCAATCTATGGCTGATGGTTCTCCCAGTGAGGCTAAAACGAGAAGCGGTACTTCATCCTGGTACATCAACAGCGACTCTACAAGTTGTCTTCTTTGTACATGAGCAGAAAAAATAAGATCTTGCCATAACTCGGTAGTGCTGGCTGATCGCAATGATTGAAATAGAGTCGATGATTGCAAATCAACTATAGCGACACGAAACTTCTGACCATTCTCCATGCTTATAGAGAAAAAGAGAGAAGATTCTTGTTCCACCGGAAGGTGTGTTGCCAACAACAACCCATCTTCGGTCCAATACTGTGGTATTCTTAGGGAGTCTTTTACGTACATGAGTGACTCGCTCGTTCCCGTAAAGGCAATCACATCGTACGAAGAATCGTGTACTTCGGCAATAATCAGGTCAAGGAGCTCCTGCGGGCCGGTACATGGGAGCGGGACAAGTGCTGCTTCAACCAATCGAATGGTGGAGCGGTCTGCAGCCTCTACTTTAACAGACTCGGGAACCATGGATTCAACAGGAGTGACCTGCTTCTCACTACTAACAAATTTTGTCGAAATCGGGGGCGTTTTTGGAATTGAGGATTCAGAAGAAATAGCTGATTTCGCATCATCGTACGTATAGGTCATGCAGGATACAAACAATACAAACAGACTACTGATAAGCAGCATACATATGCCGAGATGCTTCGTGACCTTTTTCATCAGTTATACCTCTTGTAAGAACTCTGCAATTTCTTGACCGTGTGTCTTTGGGGAAACTTTTGGCCAAATCTTAATAAGGGTACCGTGTGGGTCGAATACAAACGTACTTCTCATAATCCCCATATATTTCTTTCCGTAGTTCACCTTTTCACCCCAAGCTCCGAGTGCTTCAAGCAGTGTATGGTCTGGATCGGATAGAAGCGTAAAGTTTAGGTTGAACTTCTCTTTGAATTTTTGGTGTGAAGCTACTGAGTCTTTACTGAGTCCAAGAATTACTGCCCCAGCTTCGGTTATTGCCTGTGACTGATCCCGAAATGAACAAGCCTCAGCAGTACAGCCCGGAGTATTATCTTTTGGATACGTGTATAGCACCACATATGAGCCAGAAAAGTCCTGAAGTGTAACCGTATTTCCTTGATCATCCTGTACTGGAATCTGGGGAGCTGAAGAACCGATAGGCAGCATAGAAAACCTCCTCTTTGCGTCAATCATCGTTGAAGAGCGAAAGGAATTTTGATCGGGCTTCTTCCTGTTTCTTCACAGAACTGGTAGAAGATGTCTCCTTCATAACAAAAAAGTCACAAAAGTTGGCCAGATCTTTATATACTACCGGTTCATCAATATCTTCTCGGCACTCATGATACGCATTTGGATCATAGAATTTGCAGTTAAGACACACTTTTAACGCTCTATTGCAATACGCACAGACTGATGCGTGACCAATGGTCATGGTTGAGGAGACTTCTGTACCACAAAAATGACAACTGCTCATGAACCTCAGTGTACCAATGAGAGGCTCAGGGAGCAAGTGAAATCGGCAAGAAGGTAGTTCGCAATCGGTTATCGCTTACAACGAGAGGGAGAGTTTTTCTTTATATACTTCCATTTCGTTCTCTGCGTATACTTCCTTGGTTGGTATAAATCGTTTTCCATCATGAGAGAATCGGGGAATCACATGTATATGCAGGTGAGGAACTTCCTGTCCCGCTGCCGATCCATTGTTGATAATTATATTTGTTGCTTCAGCATTAAGATTAGTTCTCATAGCCCGATCAAGTTGCTGTGCAATATACATCATGTGGCCAAGTAACTGCTGTGGGCAGTCTGCCAAAGTTGGAAACGGGTCGCGTGAAATTACCAGGGCATGTCCCTTATTCACCGGAGCTATATCCAATATTGCAATGCAGTGTGCGTCTGAGTGGAGCAGTGAAGCGGGAATCTCTCCGTTGATTATCTTGGTGAAAATGGTTTCCATGAATTCCTCCAATGGAAGAATTGTATCAGGTTTCTCGATTCACAACCAGAGTTCATGCTTCATAAAAAACTCACAATTATATAGACGGGAAAGGATTGAACAAAGTTCCATAATATACTAGAATCCGTCCGGTACGCGAATAAAACAGATAGCGTTCACGAATCATATACCCAAGTTGTTGCAGATTCTCGTTTTGTTGCTGGGATATGCTGGAAACCCATTGAATATCTACGACCGTTGATGTGCTAACTTAGCTGAAAGAGAGCGACCTTCGGCGATAAATAAAGAGGAACTTTTATGTCTGAAATTACGAACATGAGAAACATAGGAATCAGTGCTCACATTGACTCAGGGAAAACGACACTTTCCGAACGTATTCTCTTTTACTCCAATAGAATTCACGCAATTCATGAGGTGCGGGGAAAAGATGGCGTTGGAGCAACCATGGACTCTATGGAACTAGAGCGTGAACGTGGCATCACCATCGCTTCTGCTGCTACAAACGTTTCTTGGAAGGGTCACCCAATCAATGTGATCGATACCCCGGGACACGTTGACTTCACTATTGAAGTTGAGCGTTCTTTGCGTGTTCTCGATGGAGCAATTCTGGTTCTCTGTTCTGTTGCAGGTGTTCAGTCACAGTCGATTACTGTTGACCGTCAGATGAAACGGTACAATGTTCCAAGAATTGCTTTTGTAAATAAATGTGACCGAACCGGAGCTAATCCTTATCGAGTCAAGAAACAGTTGGTTGAGAAGCTTGGACTAAATGCAGTTCTTATGCAAATCCCTATTGGACTTGAGGATAAACTTCAGGGTGTTGTTGATTTAGTTACCATGAAGGCGGTCTATTTTGATGGGCCGAGTGGTGAAGTCCTACGCTATGAGGAAATCCCTGCAGAATTACAGGCTGAAGCCGCTTCTAAGAGAGAAGAGATGCTCGATGCAGTTTCTCTTTGTTCAGACGAGCTCATGGAAGCCATGCTTGAGGACGCAGTTACTGAAGAGCTCATTTATAAAGCAGTAAGAAAGGGAACTATTGGATTGGAATTGGTTCCTGTGTTTATGGGATCAGCCTATAAAAATAAGGGAATTCAACCTTTGCTCGACGCAGTAGTCAGTTATCTGCCGAATCCAACAGAAGTAAAGAATGTTGCGCTTGATCTCGATGATGAGGAAAAAGAGGTTATTCTCAAGGCAGATGAAAGTCTTCCAGCCGTTATTCTCGGATTCAAGCTTGAAGATGGACAGTACGGACAGTTGACCTATATACGTATTTATCAGGGAAAAATCAAAAAAGGTGATGAGTTGATGAATACGCGAAGCAAAAAGAAATTTAAAGTCGGAAGACTTGTTCGTATGCACGCAAATTCCATGGAAGACATTACTGAAGCGGGGTGTGGCGATATTGCTGCTCTCTTCGGAATCGAATGTGCCTCCGGTGATACGTTCTGTCATCCATCACTGAATTATTCAATGACCTCCATGTTTGTTCCAAAACCGGTCATTAGTCTGGCTGTGAACCCTGTCGATAAGAAAGCAGCTGACAATATGGCTAAGGCTCTGAACAGATTCACAAAGGAGGATCCAACATTTAATACATATGTTGATCCTGAATCTAACCAGACCATTATCCAGGGGATGGGCGAACTTCATCTAGAAGTCTATGTTGAGCGAATGAGACGTGAATACAAGGCAGAGGTGGTCACCGACCGACCTGAAGTTGCCTATAGAGAGGCTATCAGTCACAAAGCTGAATTCAACTATACTCACAAGAAACAGACCGGTGGTTCGGGACAGTATGCTCGTGTCGCAGGTTATATTGAGCCTATTGAAGAGGCTGAAGATGCAAAGGAATACGAGTTTGTTGATCTCATTAAGGGCGGTGTAATTCCTACCGAATACATTCCTTCCTGTGACAAGGGTTTTCAGCTTGCAATTAAGAAGGGTACACAGCTTGGATTCCCGGTTGTAGGTGTTCGTGCCGTGATTAACGACGGAGCATATCACCCGGTAGACTCATCTGACCAGGCTTTCCAAACAGCTGCACTGAGTGCGTTTAGAGAGTCCTTTGAACGTGCAAAGCCGGTAATTCTGGAACCCATCATGAAGGTAGTTGTTGAAGGACCAACAGAATTCCAGGGAAATATTTTTGGAAGTATCAACCAGAGACGCGGTATTATTGTCAGTTCAACTGAAGATGGAGCTTCCTGTACTGTTGAGAGTGAAGTACCTCTTTCAGAGATGTTCGGGTATTCTACGGTTCTCCGCTCCCTTACTCAAGGAAAGGCAGAATTTACCATGGAACTTGCTAAATACAGCAGAGTCCCATCCAGTGTAAGTGAAGAATTAAAGAAAACTTACGAGGAGAAAAAGCGCAAGGAGCAGGGTAAGTAGAACGAATCCCTGTATGTTATAGATGAAACCGGTCCGAATGGACCGGTTTTTAGTCAAATACGAACATTTTAAATAATATTTTAAGATTTTCGAAGAATGTTTTGCCGTTGGGAAAACCATGGTATACTTTAGGAACATCAACATCTCGGAGGATGCGTAGTATGGATATTCAAGAATTAAATGCTTTAAGCCCGTTACGGGCATTCGATGAATCATTGAATGGTGGATTAGGGAAAGGGAACCTCGGCGTTCTCGTTTCGCGTCATGGGATAGGCAAGACGGCTTGTCTTGTGCATCTGGCTACAGATAAACTTTTTAGGAATGAGCACATCATCCATGTCTCTTTCTCCGGCAATGTAGAGCATGTAATTAATTGGTACAAAGAGGTGTTTCGTCAGATTTCTGAGAATCGTTCGCTGGAAGATGCAGCCGAGATTTATAATCAAATTCTGGCAGACCGCGTGGTGATGAATTTTAGCCAAGAGAATGTTACCATAGAAAAAGTTCTTTCCAGTCTTGAAACACTTATTAGACAAGGCTCTTTCAATGCAGATGCAGTAATGTTTGATGGGTATAAACTCACCATAGCCACCGAGGACGATGTACGAAAAATTAAGCAATTCGCTATGGATATGAGAATCGAAGTATGGTTCTCTGTTTCTCCTGTGAAGCCAAATGTTGAGTTTGATGAAAATGGTGTTCCAAACACAATACTTAAATATGAAGAACTCATTGATGTTCTTATTGGACTCAAATATAACGAGGCAATGGATAAAGTAATTATGACATTGGTTAAGGATGGTGATCAAATTGATCCCAAGCCGATGCGAGTTACACTCGATCCGAAGACGATGCTGATTTGTGATTAAGATGTAAGGCCGGGTAGATACTACTCGGCCTTTAAATTCACATTAAACCCACTGGTCCAAGGTTGTTTCGTTGTCTGAAAGTGAATGTTGCATGAGTACTGAGGCTTGTGCAATAATGGCACGGCCGTTACCAATCTCTCCAAGCATGTGTTCTGCGGTCTTCGCTTTTACCGAAACACAATCCAGAGGTAATTCACATAGTTCTGCAAGTGATTTTCTTATAGAGAGAATATATGGGGCCAGTTTTGGCTGTTGCAGAATGATAGTGGAATCAATGTTTACTATTTCCCAACCCTGCAGCAAATCTAAAGCCATGAGAAGTAGACTGGCACTTTGAACATCCTTCCATTGATCATCGTGGGGAGGGAAATGTGTTCCAATATCACCAAGAGCAAGTGCTCCCAGTATGGCATCAATAATTGCGTGTAGGAGCACATCACCGTCAGAGTGTCCAGCTTCGCCAAGGTTGTGAGGTATGATTACTCCGCCAATCAGTAAAGAACGACCTTCAACTAGGGGATGAATATCCCATCCAGTTCCAACTCTCATAAGGACTCCTGCAATTTTTGAACATCATTCTGAACGGTAATTTTTTTATTTTCAGCATTACCGACGGTAGTACCTACAACACCACCGAAATCGGTATAAATTTCGGTATCGTCAAGATAGTTTCTCCGGTTATGCTGTGCTTTACGGTGAGCTTCAAGAATATCTGGGAAACGGAATACTTGTGGAGTTTGAATAGTAACGAGACCCGAACGGTCACGGTGTTCTACGATTCTTCCCTCCTGATCAACAAGTTTTACCGAATCATGAATTGGGAGAACCGGTGCAGCTCCCCCAAATACGGTAGCCATTGCAAGTGTTGAGATAATTGTCTCTTCAGATACCCATGGACGGGCCCCATCATGAATCATTGCGTATGAAATAGTGGGGGCATGCTGTTCTAATGCCTCTAGACCTCGTAAGACCGAAGCTTGTCGGGTCTCTCCGCCCTGTACAAGATGAATAGGTACTGTAGAGGCGAATAGGAGATTATCTAGGGCGACTTCAGTCTCTTCCCTGAAACCTGCTCCATACGTTACTACCACAAACTCAAGATTCGGAATAGAAAAAAAGGGGAGAGCTGCATAATATAACACACTGCGATCATCTATGAGGTGAAACTCTTTTTTTTTCTGTGAGGAGTTGTTTCCATTAAAGCGTGTACTGGTACCGGCTGCAGTAATAACTACGCCATGAGCGGGGAAAGCCACTAGGATTCCTTTTCTTTCGGATCCCGTTCCAGTTTGCCAAAAATGAGAGCTTCAAGTTCTTCTTTAGGGCGGTTGAGCGAGAGTGCCGATTCATCTATAAGAATTCTTAAAGCGTTGTCGTAGAGTTTTCGCTCTTGCACCGGCAACTCTTTAATCTTGCTTCTGTGGTAAAGGATTTGCACTACCTTTGCTATAGAGGCAATAGAACCTTCTCTGAGCAGGTCTACATTCATCTGATATCGAGCTTTCCAGTCCACTGGAACCTGTTCGAGCTTATTACTTATGCCATTGATTGCCTGTAAAGCTTCAGAAGGTTCAACGATACTTCGAATACCGAGCTCTTCAATTTTATCTACTGGAACCATTACGGTCATGTCCGATATCTCCAGAAAAATTTCGTAGTAGAGCGACGTATTACCTCTGAGGGTTTTTTCCTCAATCTTATTGATAATACCGACCCCTTGGAGAGGATAGACCACATGGTCCCCGATTGCAAAGTTCAATTCTTTTTCTGAAGATGTCATGAACCAATTATACCCGAAATTTTGGTTGTGAACAAGTATGGCTAAAACTCCAATTTTGCGATATATTTTCACGATGAATAAAAAGATACGATACAGTGGAGTCCTTCTTCATCCCACGAGTTTCCCCAGTGTGCATGGGATTGGTGATTTAGGCGACGAAGCGAGAAATTTTCTAGATTTGCTTGCCGATACGTCGGTTGGGCTGTGGCAAATTCTCCCCCTCGGACCTGTAGGATTTGGAAATTCTCCATACGCTGCACGCTCCGCGTTTGCCGGTAACGAGTTTCTCATCAGTCTCGATCTGCTTGCAGATTCCGGTTATCTCAATCTGGCAGATACGCTCGTTCCTCCTGAATTTGCTGAAGGGTCAATCGACTTCCCACGAATGGAAGCATATAAGTTTCCACTGCTTCTTCAGGCAGCTCAAAATTTTATAGCAGACGCTTCACCTTCTGAGAAAAATGCATTCAAGAAATTCTGTGCACAGCAGTCCGCCTGGCTTGCTGATTATGCATTGTATAGGGCAATGGTTGATCATTATGATGATAGTCGATGGTTTAGCCACTGGGATCCTGCCCTTACCCAACGGGAGCCCTCTGCAATTGCTCATTGGACACAGGAAAAGGATTGGGAAATAACTCATTGGAAGGTCTTGCAGTACTTCTTTTTTCAACAGTGGTATGCAATCAAGGAATATGCAAATGAAAGAAATATCGCCATCGTCGGTGATATACCAATTTTTGTTGCTCCCGATAGTGTTGATGCGTGGAGCAATAGAAAGTATTTAAAAATTGAAGAGGACGGTTCTCTATCGGCACTAAGTGGAGTACCTCCAGATGCTTTTAGTGAAACTGGTCAGTTATGGGGAAACCCTGTGTATGACTGGGAAGTTCTAGAAGACGAAGGTTTTAGCTGGTGGATTCAACGACTTGAACATCAGTTTGCTTTAACAGACATTGTACGTATAGATCACTTCCGTGGTTTTGAAGCATATTGGGAGGTTCCTGCAGGGCACACAACTGCTGAATATGGTACTTGGGTTAAAGCTCCTGGAGAAGCTCTCTTCGCTCAATTGCAGAATCACTTTGGTTTTCTCCCTGTATTTGCAGAGGATTTGGGAGTCATTACTCCGGAAGTGGAGCATCTTCGTGATTCACAGGGATTCCCAGGGATGAAGATTATGCAGTTTGCTTTTACTGCTACTGCACCGGGAGAATTAGATTTTGAGAATGCCTACTTACCTCACAACTATGAAGCTCGGTGTGTAGCCTATACCGGAACGCACGATAATGATACAACTCGAGGGTGGTTCGATCATCTAGACGAAGCTACGCAGGACGTAGTTCGACGTTACCTAAGCTGTTCCAACGAAGGTGTAGTATGGCATCTTATGAGGGCTATTATGGCCTCTGTGGCTCAGTATGCAATTGTTCCTCTTCAAGATCTCCTGGAACTTGGTCGAGAAGCACGGATGAATACTCCCGGAACCTGTGGAGAACCGAATTGGTGTTGGAGAGCAACTGCAGAGGATTTTGGTGAGTCTACTTTTTCTACACTCAAGGCACTGACTCAACCATTCGGAAGAACTGCGGGAAGAGCTCAGTTAGAACGAGCTATGAAACAGTGATACTATTACTGAATTCCTAAATATTTTATTGGGTGAAAATCAAGGATATTGTCATACCACCCCACCACTGTGTCGGAGAGAATCACATGAATGGTTATCCCATGATAGAGCGGAAATACAGCGGCATTAGACAAAAGATACTGTTCCGCTTGCTGTAACAAGGTCTTTCCTTTCTGCGAATCCTGGGGTACCGACATCGCCTCTGCAAGAAGTGCATCATATGTTTTATCGTGCATATTGCCTAAGTTGTATCCACTGTCGCTGTTCCATAAATGAAAGAAAGTAAGCGGATTTTGGAAGTCGCCAATCCAGGTGATGAACGCAAAGTCGTAGGGTGTTGATTCTGGGAAACGAGCATACATACCGAGAGGCAGTGTATCTGTCACCACAGTAATACCAAGAGTCTGACTCCAGATATCGGCAATGCGACCTGCTGAGGCTTCAACCTGTGATCCCCGATGTATAGCCATGTGTAATGGGGGAAGACCGGCTCCATAAGGGAATCCGGATTCGCTCAGGAGCGAGAGTGCTTGCTGCAGCTGCTCCTCCTGATTAAACGTCTGTGGTGTCATTGGTGAACTATGATCGGGGATGAGGTGCGAAGTGGGAAATAGTTGGCCACTTTGTAATCGAATTGCATCCCAGGGAATAAGTAGGCTTAACGCTTTTCGAACATTTGGATTTGCATATGCTCCAGATTTTGCACTGAAATAGAAGAACCCAGTCGAGTATTCGGGTGATATTCTGAGATCTTCCGGGTTATGCAGGAGTTCGCGTGGTATGTAAGAGAGTGCCCAATGTATGGCTCTTTGTTCGTATGCTGCACGGATATCCTCAGCTTGACCAAAAACAAATTCTATATAGTCACTTGGGACATTGTCATAATCTACATACCAGGGATGCTTTTCCAGTAAAACGTGTGTTTCGGAGTAGTGGGTAATTCTGAAGGGTCCAGAAGTAATCATGTCAGTCGGAAGAGGTTGATTTTTCGAATTACGAAATGATGGATGGATGGCAGAAAACGGAAGCATGCTGAATAAGTTGGGAAGATAGGGAGCTGGAGTGGTAAGCGTAATGCGTATAGTGTATTTCCCCTCCGCTGTTATACCAAGCTCTGAAGAGGATTTCATGCCTTTTCTGAATTCTTGGACTCCCTCAATTGCATCGAGCATGGATAGCAGATAGGTATTCCCTTCATTATTTCGTGCCTGCTCAAGAAGCCATACCCACGAGCTTACAAACGTATCTGCAGTGATTTCTTCTCCATTTGAAAAATATGCCTGCTCCTTGATGGTAATCGTCCAGATTAGTTCGTCATCTGATAGTGAAACCATTTGTGCAAGTGCTGGTATAGGTTTACCGTCTACTGGGTTTAGGTTGAACAGTCCCTCAAACAACCCATCTAACACGAGGAGTGAAGTAGCTTCGGTTGCTTGCAGCGGGTTTAAAAACAACTGATTATCCGATTTGAGCAGCCCAATTGAGAATGTTTTCTCAGAACTAAGCGATTCACGCATAGGCAAAGGAGGCTGTTGAACCTCACGCTCGCCTTTTCCTATGAGAGGCAGTGTTATGAGGAGTATACAGATAATCATTCCCCACCGAATTATCTTCATGCAAGTTCCTTCTCAATGAGATGAGCTACATCGCTTGCCATTCCATGAAAATCGTCCGGCTTTGATTTTGTACCTTCTATGAGTACCTGATTTATTTCATGTGGGCAATAACGGGTTCCAGGCAGCGTCTCCTGAAGAAATTCAATAAACTCGACCGAGAGAGAGTCACTGAATATATGTACCTGATCAATAACACCACCTTGAATTGCAAAATCCAATGTGATACCACCCCAAGGGAAACGGCTGGTAATCGGGTGATCAAATTGGGGAGAACTACCAAATCTCCAATTCCAGTCGGCATAGAGCTGATAGGTCTCAAAGAGTTTTTCCTCTTGAGATAGACGTTCAATAGTCAAATCTTCTACTGCACACCTCTCTCCATATGCAGAGAAAAATTGCTCAATAATTGCATTGCATAGTACATCGTGGGTGAGATCCTGATTAAATTCGGTAAGATTTGCCACACGAGAAGCTACTGAACGGACTCCCTTTGACTGTAGTTTCTCTTTATTAGGGGTAAGGTAGTGAGGTAATTTTGTCATGTCTGCATTAATTAGCAGCGTTCCATGGTGAAAGGCTCGGTCAGCTGTCATTCTAAAAGCACTGCCGGAAATTTTACGGCCATCAACTAATATGTCATTTCTACCTGATTGCTCTGCAGCAATGCCAAACCCAGCGAGAGCCTGAATAATGAGGGAGAAATTTCTGTCCTTGTCGTAAGAATCCTTTGGAGACATAAAGGTAAAATTTGTATTTCCCAGATCATGGTACACAGCACCGCCGCCACTTTGTCTACGAGCCAAAACAATCCCATCACAATCCATGGCTTGTAAATTACATTCAACCCATGGGTTCTGAAATCTACCAATTACAATGCATGGTTTATTTCTCCAGAGGAACAACACATGATGATCTGCTGGAAAATTTTTGAAGATCCAGTCTTCGGTTGCCAAGTTAAACCAGGGGTCATGGTGCTCTGCAGTGAACACTTGTACTTTAGGCATATTCCTCTCCTGACACGCTCTAGGCTATGAATGCTTCATATTACTGTGTTTACACAGGGCATGCAACAGCCTATACTCCCACCCATGAATATCATTCTGTTTCACCAATGGCCAGAACATAATAGTATCCCAGTTTCTGATTATCGTGGAGCTCATATTAAAAAAGTACTGCGACTTGTTCCAGGGGATTCCATGTATATCGGTATTGTCAACGGAGAGTGGGGGATTGCCACAATTCAATCACTGGAGGATTCTTTAATCTCCTTTACCTATAAGAAACAGGGTGACGCACAGCCGTTACATCCTGTTACTCTTCTGGTTGCACAAGTACGTCCCATATGCATGAAGAGAATACTGCGAGAAGCTGCGAGTTTTGGAGTAGAGCGGCTGCTCATTGTCGGTGCAGATTCTGCCGAACGGTCATATGCCTCTGCAAAATTATGGTCAACAGGAGAGTATCAATCCTATCTGCTGGATGGAGTCATGCAATCTGGACAGACTTCGATGCCGGAATGTCTGATGGTAAATTCGTTAGACGATGCATTAAGCAGGGAATTCTCATGGGAATCCAGACTATTACTGGATAATGTAATGCAAGGGAATCCATTATCACAAATCAGTGAAATCAGCAGGCCTGCCTGTATTGCTATTGGACCGGAGAGGGGATGGTCCAATCGGGAACGCCGATTATTTCTTGATTATGGGTTTGCCCCTTGTACAATGGGAAAGCGTGTTTTACGTACCGAAACAGCATGCAGTGCTGCTGTTGCAATGGTATTAGGAAAATTAGGAGCAGTGTAACCGATTGTCCCAACGAGCTATTTGTGGCAATATGGAACCTTGAGTGAGGAGGATGTATGGCACACTGTGTAGTTCCCGAGGCTGAGGCAATTCTCGACAAAGAATTTCCTGTATTAGATAAAGGTTTTGTCCGATTGGTCGATTATTTAGGTTCAGATTCTCGTATCGTTCAAGCGGCTCGAGTTTCGTATGGCGAGGGCACTAAGAGCTTTAGACAGGATAAAGGCCTCATTTCCTATCTTATGAGAAATGAACATACATCTCCGTTTGAGCAAGTTAATTTCACATTTCATATTAAAATGCCCATTTTTGTTGCACGTCAATGGATTCGGCACAGAACCGCACGTGTGAATGAGATTTCTGGGCGAT
Source organism: uncultured Spirochaetaceae bacterium (assembly GCA_964616275.1). Classification (GTDB taxonomy): domain Bacteria; phylum Spirochaetota; class Spirochaetia; order Sphaerochaetales; family Sphaerochaetaceae; genus CAYZJV01. Next base: position 49,253 of record CAZTUL010000004.1, read on the forward strand.
ACAGCGTAATGGCAAATGAAGCGTACATCCCAGATATGGAGCATATTAATTTCCAGAGTGATGACAATAAGCAGGGTAGATCTGATGAACCGGTTGATCAGAAGACGAGAGAACAGGTTGCATCTATACTCAAAGCAGACCAGGAACGGGCGTTCGCTGCCTATCATGAAATGCTTGATTTAGGGATTGCACGTGAACTTGCCCGAATTGACCTCCCTTTGAGCCTTTATACACAATGGTATTGGCAGATGGATTTGCATAATCTCTTCCATTTCCTCAAACTTCGGCTCGATAACCACGCTCAGTATGAAATACGGGTGTATGCTGAAGCAATTCTTGAAATTATTCGAACTGTATGCCCTATGGCATGTGAGGCTTTTGAGCAGTTGATTCTTCATGCAGAACGTTTCTCATCTCGTGAGATTGAGGCGATTAAGACGATGATTCAAGGAAATGAGTGTCCTCTGAGCGGTAGAGAACGTCAGCTCTTTGACGCTAAATTCCAATAAAATCAGATACGTGGGTGTAGCAGCAGTAGAAAAATGAGGATTTTTCTTTCTCATGGATTACCTAGGCGGATTCCTTGTTTAGGCGGCGTTGCTTTCGGCGTAACCGTTTAGCTTTTCGTCGTTCCCGCTTTACTTCACGAAGCGTGGGGCCGGGCTGTGGTAAAGCAGGGCGCTCAAGTAATTGCTCCGGGTTATTCAGTAAATCCTGCAATAGCTGCATAGATTTAATAAAATAGAAGCCATCCGCGATTCGTTCATCGAGTGTCACTCCAATTTCCATGGAATCGACAAAGCTTACGGAGTCGTTTTCAGCATACACACGCTTTCTTTTAAGTGCTCCCATGGTAATGAACAGAGAGGTGGTTCCCCATTCATACAGATGGTGGTGTGGACTGCCGAGAAGGCTAATACTCCCAAGATTCGCTACGAACGCGGAAGCATGCAAGCCATCAGCATTACGCAGTGCCTTTGGAGCAAGTCCATGGACATCCAGAAACCGGATGATTGCAACAAGGAGACGCAAGAGTGTCTTTGGGAAGTTAAGGAAAAATTCGACAGCCTCATCCGTATTGTTGTCGGTACCTCCCATACGAGAATTCTCTATAGTTCTATTTACCAGCTGAGCAATCTCTGGAAAGGTCATCTGAGGTTCAAAATAGACAATCGAAATATGCTCTGGAGCCTCATCTGTATAATCTTCTTTGACAACAAAATTCAATGACAGCTCTTTTCTCTGCCAACAATCATAATTCATGATAAATCTATTGAGATATGGTCGGAGGGCTATTGTACGCAGGAGGGCAGAAAGAAATAATTCAAACACTCTATACTTATGATCTCCAGGCTGATCTCTATTCATTGTTTTTACAAACTGAATACCTTCCGTTAAATCGAGTGAAAATTGATGATAGATAAGTGAATCGACCCGTTTCGGCATAACGAACGGAAACATTCGTTTGAAAGGATTGAGATCTGCTACATACGTTGCATCGGGTCTTCGTTTCATTTCTATTTCATTACCCCCGAAGAGGTGGTACTGTCAACCACCTGTTCATTCTAGCTGTGAATGCCGACTCTCTTTTCGTAGTGTATTCGCATGTCCATTTCAAAACTTCTATTGTCTGGGTACGAGCGTCCGAATACGGGCTCCCATAGTTCAGGAAGTTCCATACAGAGGTAGAAAAAAGGAGCCTGTGCACTTTTCCATGATTCTGGGAAGCATGAGTAGGCAAAGGTGAACATCTGTTGCTTTATGGCAGCGGGGTAAGAATATTTCCCTGCCGATTCAGACAATTCCATTTGAAGAATTCTGCTCGGCTGATTAGATTGTCGCAGCTGTCGCAGAACTTCTTTCGTGAATGTGAGAGTCCCAAGCGAAATCATTACAACCTCTTCTGGTGAGAAGTTGTCAACAATCGATGAAATTACTCTGTGGTATTCATGTTCCCACCCCTTAAAATATACCATTGGATGCAAGTGGAATCCTACAAGTATTCCCGCATCTGCTGCCCTGCGAGCAGCTTGAATCCGGTTTTCAAGGGCAGCACTTTTATGTTCCTCTTTTGTAATAATGGTAGGAGCATTGAGAGACCATGTGGCAATCATATTCCTAGGGATGTTTATCTGCTGAATCCAGTCTGTTCGCGCCGATTTAGTTTTAAGTTCGATAATTACCTGAGGATGCTTTTCAGCGAATCTAACAAGAGCATCAAGCACGCCGTGTTCGTTTCCCCACATAAGTGAATCAGATGATTGTCCAGTTCCGATATGCCATGTCTCTTGTGGTAATTCAAGCTGTTCAAGTCGTTCAGAAAGGTTCGATGCGAATACAATTTCATCTTTATGGTAGAAGCTTTGGATTGAGCAATAAGAGCAGGCAAAGGCACATTGCTGCACCACATCAAGGGTCTGTAAATTACAACAGCGAGTCTTTTCTCCTGAAACCGGACAGGGACACCGACCGAGCAGACGAATGTCTCCGAGGGATTCGACGTGTTTTATCTTTTGCGATAGGTGAGGTTTTTCTGTAAAGTCTGCATAGTCTGTCGGCTCTTTTCTTAACACTGAGACAGCATGCATCATATCTTGCATAATAGCCTTAAATCGAAGTTTCCCTTGAAATTTCTCGCCAGAAGATTCGTTCCAGACTATCGAAATTGAGTTCTGTCGCCATAGTCGTAAATCAATAGCCTGCTCAATGAGTATGCGGATTTGCTGATAGGTTGGATGATATTGTGAGAGGATATCTATAAGGAATTCGTAATCTTCACTCGTAAGTGATGTAGCTAATGGATGTGAAGCGAGGAGTTCTTGTGGTGTTTGGGTTTCGTGCAACATGCTTTATTCTACCGGTATTATTGCAATTTCATCAATCGGCGGCTATGCTGTTTCGCATATGGATACAAGTCCGAAGGAACAGGCAAAATCATTACCTCATCTCCCAGGTGTATATCTCATGAAGGATGCTGCGGGGAAAATTATCTACGTTGGGAAAGCTAAAGATTTGCGAAACCGGGTGACTTCATATTTTCTTTCTGGAAAGGATATCAAAACAACCTTCCTTGTAAGCAAGATTGATGAAATTGAATATATTATTACCGGTAACGAATATGAAGCTCTTGTTCTTGAGAACAATCTGATTAAGAAACACAATCCCCACTATAATATTTCCTTAAAAGATGGAAAGAGTTATCCCCTTATCCGAATAACCAATGAACCATTTCCGAAGGTATTTAAAACACGACGAATTATTCAAGATGGTTCCGAGTATTATGGCCCATATCCCGATGGGAAGAGTCTCTCCCAGTATTTGGATCTCATCGATAAAATGTTTCCATTAAGAAAATGTGGTATTCCATTAAGGAAACGATACACACCTTGTCTGTATTATCATATTGGTCGCTGCTGTGGACCCTGTGCAGGATTGGTGACTGAGGAAGAGTACGGTAAACACATAGCAAAAGTAAAAGCCTTTCTCCAAGGTAAGAATGAGGAGCTTGTCAGGCAGGTTCAAGACGAGATGTTGGCTGCAGCGAAAGAACAAAAGTTTGAACTGGCGGCAGAAAAACGAGATATGCTGCTCGCGATTGAATCGGTAAGTAAAGCACAGCAAGTGCAGGACTTCTCTACCGAAAGTCGTGATTATGCAGCATGTGAAATGCGTATGCATCTTGCTACAGTCAGTATTATGCAAATTCGGGATGGCAAACTTATGGGAAAAGCTCTGTACAGAGCTGAAACATTTGGAGATGAGACCGAAACTCTGCTTAACTTTCTTACTCAGTACTACGGAGATGGTGGTAACCTTCCTCAACAGCTTTTTATTTCACACGATATTGATAGTAGACTTGTTCAAACCTATTTTGCTGAAGAGTTGAAAGTTGCTACCGAAGTTTCGATTCCACGTGAAGGAAAACATTATCGGGTGCTTCGTATGGCAGCAGAAAATGCAGCTCGTGATGTTGAAAAACGGCTTAAAAGTAATGAAAATCCAGAGGCACTTGACGAACTTATGGAGGTTCTCCAGCTAGAAGCGCCACCACGATTCATAGAGGGTTTTGATATTGCACAGCTTGCCGGCAAATATACGGTTGCAAGTCTCATTACATTTACCGATGGTAATCCCGACAGAAAGAATTATAGAAGATTCAATATCAAGTCACTCGAGGGACGGATTGATGATTTTGGTGCCATTCGTGAGGCTGTTTCGAGACGTTATACACGACAGATTCGAGAAAATAAACCGTTACCCGATCTTATACTGATTGATGGAGGAACAGGGCAGGTGAATGCTGCAAAACAGGTGTTAATTTCTTTAGGATTAGACGCTATTCCTGTTGTAGGTTTAGCTGAACAATATGAAGAAATTCACTTTCCTGATGAACGACAGCCACTACGATTACCGGAAGCTTCGAGTGGTCTAAAAGTTTTACAGGCTGTTCGTGATGAGACTCACCGATTTGCAACATCTCTAAACCAGCAACAGAGATCTCGAGAGGCTACCTTTACATTGTTAGAATCGATTGATGGAGTCGGTCCTGCTCGGAGTAAACGGCTCATGCAGATTTTTGGAACTTTAGATGCACTCCTGTCTGCAACAGCGGAGGATATTGCAAATCAAGCTCAGGTGCCTCTCCCAGTTGCTCACCGAATACTTAGAACTTTGCATCTGTGAAGAATGAAACCTTCGGCATCTGAACCAGAGGAGCTCCCTTACGTATCATGATTACTCCCATGAGCTGTTCTAGGACTAGTGGTTGTAAATCGCTTCCTATCTGTCTCGTGGATATATCAAATTCTCCAATTCGAGCAATAATACGGCGGCTTACCTCTAAGGGAAATCTTTCTGCTGCGGCACTATAGATTTCATTGTCCTTTTTTCGCCGAATTGGTACAGATTTTCCCATGACTGAAACCTGTGCCGTCGCTTCTTCCCAAGATTTTCCCGATTCCAGAAGATTTTCCAAAGAGAGCAACCGCCTAAATTGCCAGAGTAGACCAGCAATGAGCGGTACAGCATCCCCTTCGCCAGAGCTCGTTAACGTCTTGAGAATGTCCAGCACCTGTTCATACGTACCAGTAGCCATATGGGAAAAAAGAGTGAATACACTTTCTGGTCTAGTATGCTGAATAAACTGTTCAACATCCTCCTCAGTCACCAGGTCTCTCTCTTCTAAAGCTATATACTGCATAAGCTGATGAGCTGTAGTTCGAAGTTCTTGTGTAGTGTTTTCCACGAGTTCGAGGAGAAGATCAACGGCATCTGCGGTAACAGCATATCCTGCAGCACTGAATACACCTCGTACCCAATCCGGTTTTCGGTTGTCAAACATCTCCCAGAATACTTGAGTGTTTTGCTTTGGGATAAGTGCAGAAATTTTTCCTGGAAGGCGAGTATCTGAGCTGATAATTACGAGTGTTGCAGAATCGTTTGGATCTTTCAGATAGATTTCAAGTTCCTTTATTTGCGAAGCCGATAAGTCCTCAGCTTGGCTCAAGATTACCAAACGATGTTCTGAGAATAATGAATTGTTCTGCAAAGCAGTAAAGATCTCGCCATTCATGGTCTCAAACGGATAGAAACGGTAAATCTCGGGGTCTGTTCCAAATTCATTTCGAATTGAATTTCGAATCGCTTTTAGCCGGACACCTTTCTCTCCGGTCTCCGGACCTAAAAGGAGATGAGTGCGTGGATTCTTATTGCTCATAATCTCGGATTATCATATGGAGTTTTCCCAATACGGTAACATCTTTTGAGTAGAGTGAACCATATTTAGGATTCTCGGGTCGCAGTTCAATGGCATGTTGGGTAAGATAATAACGTTTGAGTGTTACTCGGTTTTCTTCACCTACCCGAGCAACAACAATTTCTCCATTATGAACAGCACCTGTCTGTCTGATGATAGCTAAATCACCATCGAGAATTCCGGCATCAACCATGCTGTCGCCTTCAACGTGGAGGGCAAAGTACGGTCCTTTTCCTGGAATCAAAGCTGTGGGGATGTTGAGCTCGTATTCTTTGTTTTCTTCTGCAAGAATCGGTAAACCAGCAGCAGTATTACCGAGCACAGGTACCGATACCGTCTCCACTGAAGGAGCTACAGAGAAACCGACTACTCCAGTCGATCTGGATATTCCCTCCGATGAATGGATAGCCCCTTTTCTTTCTAAGGCTTTAAGGTGATCATGTGCAGCCTTTACCGTAATGCCGAAATGTTTAGCAATGTCGCGTACCGCTGGAGCGTATGAATTGCTCTCCAGGTACTGTTTTATAAATTCAAGAACTTCACTTTGTCTTGCAGTAAGGCCTTTCACATCATCCTCCTATTCTTCGAACCGATTGACAAAGAGTTGCACGATGGCCTCGGCAGCCTCTTTTTCATCTGGCCCTTCAGTGGTGATAGTTATGCGTGATTTATATGCTGCCCCAAGAGTAATAATACCCATAATGGATTTCCCATTGATTTTCATTCGATCTTTTTCCATATAAAGATTGGAAGAAAAGGTATTGGCTATTTTGACTATAAGTGCCGCAGGGCGGGCATGGATTCCAGCTCGATTGAGAACCTCTACTTCTCGTTCAACCATGATTAAAAAGTCTCCTCGTTGTTATAATACAGGTTCCTCGCCGATTCACTCTCCAACCATTTAAGCACACTCTGGTCAAATTCTTTAGCGGAGTAATAGCCGAGTTTTTTAAGTCGCTCATTTCTTGCAGCTGTTTCTATGATGATAGGCACATTCCGTCCCGGTTTAACAGGAATTTCAAGCTTTGGAACTGAAATGCCCAATAAGGTTTCTGATAATTCTTCTCCCACACGGTCATAATTCTTGTTTGAATCCCACTCCTCGAGATGAACAAGAAGTTGAACCTGTTTTTTATCTCGAATAGAACCCACACCAAACAGGTTCGCCAGATTAAGAATACCAATACCTCGAATTTCCATATGGTGAGCTAAAAGCGGATTCTCTCCGCTTCCAATCAGATAGGTATCACTGATATTTCGTAATTTCACAGTATCGTCACTAATCAGTCGATGTCCTCGCTCAATCAGCTCAAGTGCAGTTTCACTTTTCCCAACACCGCTATCTCCAGTAATGAGTACGCCAATTCCATACACTTCAACAAGAACACCATGAATGGTTACGGTTTCAGCAAAAATTTCATCGAGTAGTTGGATAAGGCCTTTCGAAAAATCGGCCGAACCAAGTGCCGATTGTAGAATTGAACAGCCAGAACGCTCTGCGATTTCTATGAAACGCATACTTGGGCGTCCTCCGTCACAGAATATACAGGTGGGGAGGGTAAAACTGAAGAATCGTTCCAACGTTGCCAGATTATTCTCCGATTCAAGTTTTTTTAAATACCGTTGTTCACCTTTACCAAAGACCTGTATGCTTTGCGAACTGAATTCATCGAAGAACCCACTGAGAGGCAACCCTGGTCGGCTAATCTTGGCATTGGTGATTTTTCGAGATAAGCCACTACGCCCAGCAATGCAGGTGAGCTGAAGGTGGTTATGTTCTTTCAAATCAAGATCGAGCAGATCGAGAATGGAAAATTCCACTAGAATACCTCCTACCGAACTATACCATATCTTAAGCGGATAAGTGAGCGTTTGTTAAGTAGTTTACTGCTTCGAGAGAAGAAAAAAGCCCTGGATTGACCCAGGGCTGTTCGATGTATTGCTTCCCATTGCAGGGAAGCTCTATTTATGCTCTTGAATTTTCCCTTTTTCCTTTCTGGCAGTCGCCTCGAGTTTATCGACCAGTATTTCAATACCTTCGTATAACTCATAGCAATCGGTACTTACCATTTTAACCAGTCCCCAAGAAAAGTGCATTTTTCCATCCACTTTGTACCCTTGCCCAGAGTGTTCCTTGTTGACTGTAATAGTAAGGTCATGGATGAATTGATCAGCAAATGAGAGTTTTTGAAGTTTTTTCTCGAAAAACTCACGTGTCGCATCACTCACATTGTAGTGGATTCCTCTGATTTCTAAATTCATAGGTCCTCCTTCCAAAACGTTGTATAAAAAGGATACGACCGGAGCTGGGAAAAGTCAAATGGAAAGCCTGAGTGTAATATTTTGGCAAATTTGTAATTTCTCCGCACATTTGTTATAACTCTCATGCAAGGAATGTGATACAGTGGAAAGGTCATGAATTTAAAGCCCAGAAGATTGATTTTCATGCTCTATGTACTTTTCACAATACTACTTGTGCTTACCCTTGAGGATGTAGCACGGATTGATATTAATTCTTTTTGGGAAAGTTCTGCCCGGAAAATCGAGGATGGTTGGACACTCTCGATCGACGGAGAAGTAAAAGATCAGCATGTAATTCTTCCTGCAATAATTGATGAACCCGAAATTCCGAATCAGGTACTGGTACTTTCAAGAAAGATTTCACGAGTCCAACCCTATGAAAGTAGTATTATGTTTCGCACTTCCCAGAAAATGGTTGATGTCTATCTCGATGGAGAGAAGATTTATACATACGATGGGAGTCTTGATACAAGGAAAACAGTATTACTTGGGTATATAAACCATGTCTTGCGACTTCCTTCAGACGTAGATGGGAAATTACTGGAAATACATATGGTTTCAAATCAGAATGATAATGGCTTCATTCTGTATGACGTTTTTATTGGATCAAGAACTTCACAAATTATTGAGCTCCTTCGGTATGACGGGCTCTCTCTATTCTTCGGTCTCCTCATAATAATCACTGCAGTTGTAGTTCTCATCTTTACACTTACATTTTTTAGAAAGCTGGAAATCCGTTCAAACGGGTTTGCATTTGCCGGAATTGAGTTCTGTGCCGGGCTATGGATGGTTTCTGGAAGCATGTCCACCCAAATACTCATTCATAACCAAGTCGTCTTACTGGTAGCTGCAATGTTCTCACTGTATATGCTGCCTGTTTTTGTAACATGGTTTGTAAAAAGTATGTATAAAATACCAGAAGGGCCCATACTCCTGGTATTTGTTCAAATCTTTCCATTTGCGTTCGTACTAGCTTCTGCTCTTCAGCTTAATGGCGTGGGTAATTATTCGCTGTGGTTTACACCGGTGACTGTTGTGTTGTTGCTCTATTTTATCGTGCTTATTGCTATCTCAATAAGAGACTATATTCGTGGGAATCGACCTATACTGCGATTCCTCATAGCTTTCAGCTGTCTATTTTTTGCCATAGTCGGTGAGTTTATTCTTCTCATTCTTCCTCTTCCCAACCTGTTAAATGCACTTATCCTGAATCTTGGCATTTTTGCCTTCGGTGCAATACTCCTACACCAGATACTGTGTAGGGTAATGCGCTATATAGCACAACGGGGAAGGGATGAGTATCTGCTCAGTTTAGTGCATACCGACGGACTCACGGGTATTCCAAATCGGAGAGCTTTCGATGAACGGATGGATGTGTTAAGGAGCCGTGCTTATTTTATTCCGATTGGGCTTGTTGTGTTCGATGTTAACAATCTTAAAGAGATGAACGATAAAGCAGGACATAATGCAGGTGATGATTTGCTCCGTTCAATTGCGAAAGAACTTTCAGGGGGATTTAAAGGGGTAGGGACTGTATACAGAATTGGAGGCGATGAATTTGCGATGATTTGTGAACCGTGTGATGAGCAAGCCTATGCACAGAGAAAGCATGTACTGTTATCATATGATTCTCGTCTGGGAGATGTTCGAACTATGTATAGCCTGGCCTATGGGGAAGCACTCTGGAAGCATCCTGAAGAATTCAATTCAATTGATGATATTTTTGCAGAAGCAGACAGACGGATGTATGCACACAAGAAGCAGATGAAAAAGAGAGTCAGAGAACAACTTGTTAGTTCATAGGTCTCTCGTATGATGAATCTAAATGTAATTCTTTTCTGTACTTGCTAATAGTCCTACGTGCAATTTTAATTCCACGCTCAGAGAGAATATTGGCTATTTTCTGATCAGAAAGAGGCTTGGCTCCATCGTGATGTTCAACCAGTTCTCTAACCATATCCATTACTGCACGTTTAGAGACTTCACCATCACTTCCTGGTTGTGTTGTTTGAAGAGCCGAGCTAAAGAGTTCCTTTATGGGAAGTATTCCCCAGTCAGTATCTATATACTTCCCTTGAACTGCCCGACTGATGGTGGTCTCGTGGAGCGATAAATCTTCTGCAATATCCCGATAGGTAAGTGGTTTTAAGTGCCGGTGACCATACAGAAAAAATTCGTATTGAAATCGCAATAGTTCCATGCCGATTTTTTTCATGGTTTCGCTGCGCATATGTATCTGTGAGATAAGCTGGGTTGCTGATTTAATTGCATTGTTGATGTAATTGGCTACTTCTTTATGGTGGGAATCACGTGGATCTGTCTCTAGGGAGGAGAATTCAGGATCTATGGTAAGCGTGGGAATATGTTCTGTGTTCAACCGAAGTTGGAGTTTACCATCGACTTTTCGAACAATCAGGTCTGGAATAATATATTGAGTTTCCTCTGTGTTGTACTGCAGGCCAGGGTACGGATTCAGTGTTTTCAAGTACCCGTATAATGTTTCCACCTCTTTTTCTTCAATGGAAAGTGATTTGGAAACATCCTTAATCTTGTGGAGTCTGAGTTGATTCAGATGGTCATACACAATACGGGTGAAGAGTTCTAACTCCTGTGACGATAAGTTATCTGCCTTGGCTTGCAATACAAGAGACTCTCTAAAATCGGCTGCAGCAATGCCAGGAGGATCCAGACTTTGTATTACCGGGAGCATCTCAAACAACTTTCCTCTCTTATCAGCTTTTACAAGAGCCTCAGGGGAGTTCTGATGAAATCCATTTTGGTCAAGGTTGCTTATAATGATTTTTCCTAGTTCAAATTCATCTTCACTCAAGTGCAAACAACCTAATTGACGAAGAAGATACTCTTGAAGCGTTTCTGAAGTTGAAAGGACTCCTTCAAGAAACTGCTGGTTTCTGTCGGCAGCATCTTGATCATAACTTGATGAAATACGAATCGATGAACGGTATTTATTTGGATCATACGCTGCACTGTCACTATAATCATCTTCCGGGCGTCCTTTGCTTTCTTGTTCGGAAATACGCTCTATGGAAACGGTGCGTTCAGAAGGAATTTCGAGGGCAGGATTTTGTTCGATTTCTGTTTTTATTCTTTGCTGCAATTCCAGAGAGGACATTGCAAGTATTTCAAATGTCTGAATAAGCTGCGGTGATAGCGTGAGCTGCTGTTTCAGTGATTGCTGTAAGCCTAGTGATGGACTCATATGGTATCAACCTCAATGAAATCTTCTCCAAAATAGATTCTCCGGGCTTCAGTGTTCTGTAAAAGGTCAAATTTATTACCACTCGCGAGAATCTCTCCTTCGTGTATGATATGCGAGAGATGTGTTATTGCCAAGGTATCCCGAACATTGTGATCAGTAATGAGAACTCCTATTCCGCGATCTGCCAAAGAACGTATCAGACGTTTGATTTCATAAACTGCTTTTGGATCAATTCCAGCAAAGGGTTCGTCGAGCAGTAGGAATGCTGGATTACTTCCAAGACTCCGGGCAATTTCGGTTCGTCTTCGCTCTCCGCCGCTGAGTGTATACCCATATTGATGGGCAATATCTTCGAGGCCGAACTCGCTGATTAACTGCTGTACCTCCAGCTCTTTTTCATATTCTGTGAGATCACTTCGCGTTTCAACTACTAATTTAATATTGTGTTCAACAGTCAGTTTCCGAAATAAAGAAGGTTCCTGAGGCAGGTACGATATCCCCATACGGGAGCGTTGATACATAGGTAATTTGGTAACATCACGATTGTTGAGTCGAATAATACCGCTATCTGATGGAATAAAACCTACAATCATATAGAACATGGTAGTTTTACCAGCTCCATTCGGACCAAGTAAGCCCACAATTTCTCCCGATTTAAGTTCGAAGGAGACGCCTTTGACCACCTGCCTTTTTCCGTATCGTTTAAAGAGATTTTCCACATACAATGTTGATTGTTTTGGAACATCAGCCATGTACAGACCCTTCGATATTTCCCTCCATGACGATTTCATCAGTAGTGAGATCGACCATGGTAATAGATGATCGGTATGTATCACCCTTCCAAAGAATCTCTGAATTTCCCATCAGAGCCAGCTTCTGTTCACTCCTATTGTATTCAATGCTGTCTGCACGGCAAATCATAGGTCCTGATTCGGTGTGTCGTAACAATTTTGCCGCTATCTGCAGTTTTATAGTTCCCGCTGATCGGCTATATGATAGATATGCACCGCTTGCAATTACCTCGTGTTCTAAGTCCTGAATTTCAACCCAGCCGTCGACCAGCAGTTGTTCGCTTTCTCTGTCGAACGATAACTCGGTGCAATTGATTATGAGTGCATTGTCTGCATCTGTGATACGTACAGCTCCCTGTGCAACTACATAACGAGCGTTAGGCCCAATAAGTTCAATACTCTGTGCTTCAAATTGAATAGACCCCGACTGTACTACAGCTCCCTGACTAAGGAGGATGGATTCTCTGCCCTCTCTCATTACAGCTCGTGTATAGCCGCCTCTGAATGAAACAGGTTCTGCTGCCGCAATCAGAAAGTTTGTCATGACCGTGAGTATGAGGAATCCGAATAGCAATCGTTTTCTACTGAAGCATATTCTATTCATAATGAAGCTGCCCTTCCTCTATATGTGAGAATTCAAAGGTGGCCGTTTTAAAGTCTCCTCGAAAACCAGTTCCTCTCAGTATATCATGTTCTTTGAGGGTAATGGTGACTTGTATGTCATCTTCCCCAGCAGCTTCACGGTTTGGGTGATCCCATGTAAGTGAGTCTGCCTCAATAGCGAAGTTGTCGGTATGATTCTGAATTGTCACCCCATTGTCCATTTTAATAATATTTGTGTCGGTATCAACTTGTGCAGCACCGAAAGAACCAGAAAAAAGCACCTCATCATCTTCGTTAAGTTGGACGAAATTTGCTTCATCAATATAGACAAGATTTGCCTTTTCGTAGACTTCGATAACTTCAGCCTGAATGGTGATTGGCTGTGCACCGGTTACACCTAAGAGATACTGAGTTTTCACTAATCGCATATCGGGAAATTCTGCTGGCTTCCCGTCAAAGGGAACTTGTTCAGGGGCGAAGGAACAGGATGGAAGAAAGAAAAGTAATGTGAGAATCCCAATAGTAAATCCTATTCCCTTCACGTGTATAGCTCTCCTTTACTGAGAAGCCGATTTTATTATTCGAGTAATTTCAGGGGTATACTCTTTTGATTTTGCTTTTGAGAAGGCTCTACTGATAAGAAAGCCGATGGCTATTCCGCCTATACCCGAAATTATCCTAAAGTACTCTGAAGCATTCTGACTGAATAATGAGGGGAGATAGTATCCAACGGGGAAAAGCAATATGGGAACAAGAAGGGCAATAAAACCCGCTGCAATTGTCTTTCCTGGTGGTAAATAGAGTTCTACAGTATCTCCAATTGCAAGGTTGGTGCCGGTTTTGTTGTGTGCAACAAATGTTTTCCCTTTAGTGGAACAGAACGATCCTGCTTGGCAATTTTGACATGCTTGTGTGTCGCATGAAACTTTTATTGTATGGGTATCGGTAATTGATACTACAGCTGCTTGTTCGTACATAGCTGAAACTCCTTATGTTAAGAGGCGGGTTTTTCTTCTGGCACTTCGACCGGTATTTTTATTGCTTCAATCGTTTGAGCTTTACCCGCATCATCTATCTCTATAATTACTCCTTGAAGCTCAAGTTTGCTCCAATATTCCTGTGACCGTGAAGGCACCTGAGTGAGAAATCGTTCCAATTCAAACTGTGGTTCAAAACCTCCCACGCCACAGGAACTGCCACATCTACCGTTGTCGGTAATCATAGCGGTTCCGTGAGGGAGAATGTGTGCATCTGCAGTGAGAACTTTTGTGTGAGTTCCCACCATTGCCGCTACTTTTCCATCCACATGATAAGCCATTGTCTGTTTTTCTGCCGTTGTAGATGCATGAAATTGTAAACAAAGTGCATCGGTTTCTGATCTTAATTTTTCTATGATGGATTGTGCAGCGAGGTATGGATTTGCAAGGTGTGTCCGAGGAAAGTCTGAATTCCCAAGCAGGGTGAAAAACCCCACTTTCATTGTGCCAATTTCTACAATTCGAATTCCTTTCCCAGGATTTCCAGCAGGGTAGTTGGCTGGGCGTACTATGCGGTTATTTTTCCCAATATGTTCTACCATATCTTTTTTAAAATACGTTTTTTCTCCTGTCGTGAGTAGGTCTATACCCATTTTTAGAAGTTGAATTGCGTGATTTTTACCTATTCCAAAACCATTGGTGGTACCTTCTGCATTTGCTACGGTAAAGTCAATTTTTCGTTCGCTCTTTAATCCTTTTAGGCCATAGCGTAGTGCATGAATACCCGGGCGACCAACAATTTCTCCAAGAAACAGAATACGTATGTTCATAGATACACTGTAGAGTTCTTTTAAACCTTTTTCAAGTTTCTTGAACAGGTATTACTTTATCCCCGAAAAGATGTGCATATGAAAGAAAAATCCCCGGATTGGCAAACTGTCAATCCGGGGCGAGAACAATATAACGAGAAATCTATACACGGACGGCTGCCAAGGCAGCATTATAATTGGGATGATCTGTTACTTCCGGAACGTATTCAACATAACGTACCGAATTGTTTTCATCCAGGAAGAAAATTGATCTTGCGATGAGACCTACGTTAGGAAGATATGTTCCAAAGGTATGGGCAAAATCGCGATCTTTATAATCACTCACCGTAATGACCTTATCAATTCCAGCTGCTCCGCACCACCGCTTTTGTGCAAACGGAAGATCCATGGAAATAGTAATTACTGTTACATCGTTAAAACTTGCCGCCTCTTTGTTAAACCTTCTTACCTCCGAATCACATACAGATGTGTCGAGAGATGGTACCGCCACAATGAGTTTTTTCCCTTTTACTTCGCTCAGTTTGAACGGACTTAAATCAGTATTAACTGCACTAAAATCGGCGATCGTATCGCCTACATGTATTTCGGTTCCAGCCAGTTCCACTGGGGTTCCACCAAATGTTACTTTCATACAATACCTTCCTTTATATCAGATGATATAGTTGGAACATACAAAGAATGCTGTGCTTCGGCAACTGCAGTGTACGTTGACAAAATAAGGGGGTCTAAGCTATAGTCTCGGAGTATGCCCAGATGGCGGAATTGGTAGACGCGCTAGGTTCAGGTCCTAGTGGTGGCAACACTGTGCAAGTTCGAGTCTTGTTCTGGGCAACCATACAATGTCCTGTTTGTAAGAATGAAGAGCCAGTTTTCCAAGAGAGGAGAACTGGTTTTTTAAAATTCCCATTATATTTTCATTTGTCTAATGGAAAGACTTTATGTATATTTTATAGAACCTAGTAAATAGCTAGGCAATAAACATACGATACACAGGAGGTATTTCATGTTTAAACAAGTAGATCTTTCCTATGGTTTCAGTGAATTGGAACCACACATAGATGAACTTACCATGGTGACTCACTATACCAAACACCATGCCGGTTATACCAAAAATCTCAATGCAGCTATTGAGAACGATGCACGTTTGAAAGATGCATCGATTGAAGATATACTTTTGCATCTTGATTCAATCAAGGATGAAAAACTCAGAACAACTGTAAGAAATAATGGAGGAGGGTATGTAAACCATAACCTGTATTTCTCCATGCTGAGTCCTCAGGCAAAAAAGGAACCGACTGGAAAATTAGCTGAACGAATTGTATCTGATTTCGGTAATGTGGAGACCTTGAAGGAGGAATTGCATGCACAAGCTGCAGGGAGATTTGGGTCTGGATGGGCTTTTTTTGTGGCCTTTAGGGATGGTTCTTTGCAAGTGGTTACAACCCCAAATCAAGATACCCCACTCATGCAGAAAGATGGTGGAATTCCTATTCTTGGTATAGATGTATGGGAACACGCATATTATCTTAAGTACA
>CAZTUL010000005.1:0-13421 GCA_964616275.1 uncultured Spirochaetaceae bacterium
GGGAGAGTAGGTAGCTGCCGGGCCTTTTTCTTTTCTTTTGTCGATCCCATTTCATGAAAGCTCTCGTGATATTCTTTCGAATCTACTTGCGTAAGCTCAGTATCTTTCTTATCCTGTCTTTATGATCATCAAACTAGAAAAACCCACGCTCAGACGCAAGGATATGGATGCTGTACTACAGACTATGGTAGATGAGCAGATTGGTCCTGGTGATCACACTGCAAGATTTGTTTCACTTCTCCAAGAGCGGATTGGTATTTCATCATATGTTGTTGCCTTACGTGATAGAATGCATGCTTTACGTTATGCCCTCCTTGGATTAGGTGTCGGTCATAACGATTATGTGGGTATTTCCGCCTTATCTCCGTATTTATACCTTGAAGTAATATCATCACTTGGAGCTCATGCAGTTATATTTGATATTGAACCTGAGACCGGAATCATCGCACTTCAAAATCTTGTCTCATATAGTCAACATGCATTATCGGCAATTATTATCTATGAACCATATGGAAACATACCGATGGATCAGGGATGGGTTGGTTTAGAGATACCGATTATTGAAGACATTACAGAAAGTTTCGGTAGCTCTTATGAGAATCGTACTGCAGGTGATCTTGGTAAGGTGGTTGTGTGTGCATTCGAAGAATCGGGCGTTGTATCCACCGGAGGTGGAGCAGCACTGCTTACACAAAATCAAGAGATTGCAGAGAGGTTAGAACGTTTTATCGATCCCATATATACGGCTGTCGGTTTGCCAAATCTGAATGCTTCTCTCGGTATTGTGCAACTTTTGCAAATGGACCGCAATCTTGAAAAACGGCGTGCAATCTTCACTGTGTATCGAAATGCCCTCATGAAAACTCGACATCAACTATTTGGAATTCATGATATCGATTTTATGATGAACGGGTATGGATTTGTAACAATTTTAGACAGTAAACCTTCACTTGTGCAACAATTTTCTCTCCGCTACGAAGTTGCTACAGAGTATGCATTTCCACAGTGTGTCATTTCTGACCAACTCGAATCGTTTGATGCATTTCCCCATGCAATCCCATCTGTTTCTCGAGGTATCCGTTTCCCTCTTTATCCCTTTCTGAGCAATCAACAAATAACGCAAGTAGAGAAGGTAATCTCTCATCTACCATAGGAGGGTCTTTTCATGCACGAACAGGGTAGAATAATTCGTAGAGTAGTGCTGTTAGCCAATAAACAGAAGGACGATGCAGAGAATTTCGTTCAGGAAATCACAGCGTACTTGGATGACCTGCAGATTATTCATAATACAATATTCACGTTGGATGCCGATACTCAAATTGATGTACATCCGGAAACAGATCTGGCAATCTGCCTCGGAGGGGATGGGACCGTACTTTCTTGTGCACGATTACTCCATCCTTATGGTATTCCGATGTTGGCTGTCAATTTAGGAACTTTTGGTTTTATAACCGAGGTTTGCAAGGATGAATGGAAGGAAGCCTTTGAAATGTATCGTGCTGGGAAAGCAAATATTTCTAGACGGCTCATGGTTCGAGTTTCTGTTGAGAGAAATGGGGAACGAGTATTTCAAGGACACGGTCTAAATGATATGACTCTGGCTACAACAGGTATTTCTAAAATGTTATCGTTAGATCTCTTTATTAATGGCACTCATGCTGGGAAAATTCGCAGTGACGGCATTCTGGTAGCTACTCCTACAGGTTCCACTGGATATAGTCTTGCTGCAGGTGGACCAATATTGGATGTTTCATTGGATGCACTGATTATAAATCCTATCTGTCCCTTTACATTATCGAATCGTCCGCTAGTTATTGCTGGAGAAGATATCGTAAACATAGTCGTGAGAAAGGGTCAGCGAACGCAACTGGCATTGACCGTAGATGGCCAGGTAATGTTTCCATTACAGGAAGAGGATCGTGTAATAGTAGAAAAATCTCGTTCAAAAGCACTGCTAATCATGTCTCCTATGCGTAATTATTATGAAGTTGTTCGTGATAAATTAAATTGGTCTGGGGGCATGCATGCTTGAACATATTGCGATTCGAAATCTCGCATTGATTGAGGATATTGAAATTGATTTTGAACCGGGTTTTACGGTACTTAGCGGTGAAACCGGTGCAGGAAAGTCTATCATTTTGGGTGCACTCAATTTACTTATGGGAGAGAAAGCTGATGGTTCTCTTGTACGTACAGGAGCAGATGAGGCGAGTATCTCAGCAATTATATCGGTCGATACCCAAAATCCTTTACGGTCATGGTTACAAGAAAAAGGGATTTCGTTAGACGATGATACGCTAGTGATTCGGAGAGCCGTTAAACAGAGTGGCCGAGGCTCAATTTACGTACAATCTATACCAATGACACGTGGAGATCTTTCCATAATATCGGAGATGTTGTTCGATATGCATGGACAACATGAACATCAGTCTTTGTTACATGCAGATAGACAGAGAATTGTTTTGGATAGTTATGGAAATTGTTTTCATGAACGTGATCTCTATCTGACTGCTTTTAGGAAATTGGAAGAACTGCACTCTGAAGCGGTACAGCTGGAAGAATCTCTTTCTCAAGCTACGAGGGAGACCGATTATCTTTCGTTTGTTGTCGAAGAATTACAACGTGCCAAATTACAACCTCAAGAGGATGCCTTGCTGGAGGAAGAAATATCTGTTCTCAGTCAGTATGAAACTATTCACGACAGTCTGGAGCTTGTGTATGATAATTTAAAGGGCGGCACAGGGGAAGGTGCTCTTAATTCACTAGCCCTTGCAGTACAGTCCTGTAAACGTGCTGAACGTGCAGATACTTCGTTGCACGAATTAAGTAATCGACTTGAGAGCCTCTATGTTGAAGCCCAGGATATTGCTGAGACCATGCGTGATCGTCTCTCTTCAATGAGTTTCAGTCAAACGAAATTGGATGAACTGCAGTCTCGGCTTGCTCAAATTCAACGATTGAAGAAGAAATACGGTCCTGCTCTTGAAGATGTTCTTTCTTTCTATGAAACTGCACAAAACAAATTATCTGGAAGTGTGACTGATGATGAGCGATTGCAGGAACTACGTAAAGAAATTTCTCAACAGGATTCAGTGGTTGAATCATGTGCCCTCCAATTGAGAAATAAAAGGCATGCCGCTGCAAAAACTCTTCAGGAACAAATTGCCTCACGTCTTAAACATCTTGGGATGCCTCATGTGGTTTTTTCTATAGAGGTTACTGAGCGTGCACGTACTATACATGGAGCTGATCATATAGATTTTTGGTTCTCTGCTAACTTGGGAGAACCAAAACGCAGTTTAAAAGATATTGCTTCCGGTGGTGAATTGTCACGCGTTATGTTAGCGGTTAAGACGGTACTCGCTGAAGCTGATGAGGTTGAAACGCTTGTGTTTGATGAAGTTGATGCTGGAATCGGTGGTGCTGTTGCCATTGCGGTAGGCGAACAAATCGCTGAGTTATCACTCTCTCGGCAGGTGATTGCAATAACCCATCTTGCCTCAATTGCAGCAAAAGCACAACGTCACCTAGTTGTCCACAAAGAGGTAGAGCAGGGGAGAACATATACACGAATACATCCAGT
The DNA here is from genome assembly GCA_964616275.1 of uncultured Spirochaetaceae bacterium. Lineage (GTDB taxonomy): Bacteria > Spirochaetota > Spirochaetia > Sphaerochaetales > Sphaerochaetaceae > CAYZJV01. The sequence goes on from CAZTUL010000005.1 coordinate 3,584, forward strand.
CAATGGTGAAAATCGTATACATGAGATTGCTCGCATGTTGAGTGGAAAAACCGACGATGAGCGTGCATTGGCTCATGCACGCTCATTATTCCAAGGAAAAATTTAACGCAATAGTTAACTCCTCCAATACATGTTTTGCTAACGGTGTGGAAAATGTTTCGCTCAATTCACCCTTAATATAGGGATGTAATGCTTCTTGTGCTTGGGTTAAGAGTGGTTGAATTCCCTGTTCACGAGCGACGCGGATTACCTCGAGCAGATAGGACCCTCGCTCATAGTTAAAACCTTGTGTATAAATCCGTATAGCTATTCGAGATATCTCATGCGTGAATATTGAGTTAACGATATCCTGTTCATATTGACGACCTTTTTGCATTATAAACTCAAGTAAATGAGAAATACTTTCCCGTTTATGCTCCCAGGAGAGTGTATTCGGCGTGGTGAATAGTGATCGAAGGGCGCGCAAGCATGTCCCCATATTCTCCACATAAAGTGTTTCAGAGGGTGTTGATCGTCCATTTTTAACCAATAATGAATAGTGCCGGATGTCGGTGGCAATCTGATGAAGTTCTTCATCGGTAATTCTGCTCAAAGAGTGATCAATCCACGTGAACACCTCATCCAACATTCTTGGTGGAATATGAGCGGTCGAATAGGTATGAATCTGTGAATCTTGATTATCTGCATTATCGATTGACATATCGACCAAATATCCACTTCCAGCAACGGTTGTTACTTTCATATCTATGCAAGTAGTTTTTAGTGTGGTTACATCTTTAATCGTAACGGTATTGTTTTGTTCATCAGAGATTATGTAATCAACAAGTAGGAATTTCCCATACTGATTTTTTAAATCTTCGAATCGTGCGACTTTTCGATTTATAAGAAAATATGCTGCAGCTTCAGCTTCTCCTCCGACCTCATGTAAAAATGATTTTGCAATGGTTCTTCCTGAACCTTCATGACGTTTGTTACTTCGTGCCTGTTGTAGAATTGGTAATATTTGTGAAAAAAGGTCTGTATTGGTGAATTGTTGATAGAGATCAATAGTTCGAACAGCATAATGAATATTTTGTCTTGGTTCTATACCTGAGATGTCGCTGAAGAACCATCCACATGAAGTGAACATATAATGTTTATACCGTTGCCCTTCAAGTAATTCAGCAACAGTGCCATGCGGTACATCTGAAACCCCCGATTTTTTTACCCATCGTTGGATAAAAGTCTGAATGTCTTCACGTTTGCATATCACACTACCAAAATCATGCAACAACTCAGATGGAACTACGTTCCCTTTGAACAGTTGAGTTATCTGTTCAGAATAGATGCTGTCTACATAATTTCCAAGAACTGAAAAAGCCTCACGTAATGGTGTTCTCCATTCCTGATTCCAGGAGTCATCACCTCCGGTGTGACAACCGCAATCCTTATACCATCGTGAAACCCCATGTGAACAACTCCAACTGGTCCCCTTACTCTCTTCACCGCTATGCAATACCGCTTTACGTGCAGCGGGATGGTTCTCAAGGTAGGCTGCATAGTTTGTGAATCTGAATGTTTTACCGGATTGGACTTTTCGAATGAGAGCTGCAAGAGCCATATCGCCAAAGGGCTCATGATGCCCATAGATTTCTCCATCGGTCGCCGTATGAATCAATGTTGGCGATGTTGATTTCGCTATCTCAAGCAGACTGTCATACATAGTATCCGCATTGCGTAACATATGGCCAAAACTGATGGAGGATGCGAGATCGGGATGGTAGAAAAAAGCAGCAATTTCTTTTCCTGACGTGCCTTCGATACGGAAAGGAACATCAAACGGAACGTCATGACCCGTAACAGGATTGAATGAACCTGATTCTGTCTCAATCTCTTTACACTGCCATGGAGAGAGAATTACAAATGAAATACCAGCATCAGCAAGTAAATCAACCACCATTGGGTTTATTGCTGTTTCGGGAAGCCAGATTCCTTCTGGTTGTCTGTTGAATCTATGCGAAAAATCTTCAATACCCCAGAGTATTTGCGTTTTTGCATCATGTTCATGATTTAGTGGCAGAATTGTATGATTGTAGGCTTGAGCTATAGCATTTCCATGTCCCAGTACTTTTCTGCTCACAAGGTCTGCTTCAAGTATCTTCCTGTAGGTCCCGATATGGTGATGTTCTATCCACTGCATAAGTGTCGGTCCAAAATTAAATGAGATATAAGAGTAATTGTTCACTATATCTTTTATATGACCATAACCATCAAGGTATCGGCTAAAAGCATTCGCTCTGTAGCAATCATCATAGATACGTTCATTCCAATCTGCATATGGTTTTGCTGAGGGTTGTTTTGGTATAATATCGACCAGTGGGTTCTCTCGGGGCGGTTGATAAAAATGTCCGTGGAGTATGAGGTCAATAGGAGCTTTATTTTCATTATTCATGTAGATATATTAGCATAGATGAACTCAATGTGATAATAGGGGGGCTGTTCCATTTATGCCCCTATGTTGACTATTTGTTTCGATTTCTCTACGATTAATATGTCTGTGTTTTTACAGAATGCATTTTTGATAAGTGGGGAGCGTTTTTCATGATCACACCGAACATTGAAGCCTTGTCTCTCGGAGAATTGCGGTATATCGCACGCAAGCAGGGAATAGAAGATGCAGAGGGAATGGATCGTGATGACCTGCTGGAAGCACTTCAAGAGTTGTATGATGAAAATGAGAATAGTCTTGCTGGTGAAGGGATTACCTATTCACCTTCCACTCAGCAACGATTTATGAATACGCTAGTCGAGCATGCAGCAAATAGTGAAATCGGAGCTTTACCCGGAGTCGAACCCTTACCAGACACATATGCAGAAACAAGAATTCATTTGCTCCTCAAGAACCCCTATTGGGCACATGCTTTCTGGAGTGTTTGTCCTCAGGATATCCATAAACTGGACCAATCGTGTGATACTTTTGATTTTTTCCTTCGTGTTACCATACATGCAACGGCTGATCATCGTCTCGAAGAGGAAAGTTTCGATATAGGTATAAGCAAGAATGATTCCAGTTGGAACATAAATCTTCCGGAACGCGGGCGAAGTTATAGTGTTTCTTTGTACTATCGGGGATCGGACGAAAATACTGGTCTTCTCTGTCAATCAAATAGTGTTTCCACTCCTAAGAGTTATGTATTTGATCATGCAAAAAAAATCGCTCAAGATGATAGGTATTTTGAACTTCTCTTCTCCTCTCTTGTTTCTAAAGGGGGAGTGATGGTCGAAAATCCGCTTCTTCGTGAAGTGATGGAACATATAGATGAACGGTTGGGAGGTTGATTGTGGCACATAATTCGATTGGGTTAATCTTACATGCACATATGCCGTATATCAGACATCCTGAGTATCCACGATTTCTAGAAGAGGACTGGCTCTTTGAAGCCGTAAGTGAAACATATTTACCACTATTGCGGATGTTGAAGCAGTTGCGGAGTGAGAAGGTCCCTTTTCGAATTACCATGTCTCTTTCTCCTACCCTTTGTTCCATGCTGAGTGATCCAATTTTACAGGGCCGATTTACCGATTATCTTAGATTGCATCAGGAACTTGGAAAGAAAGAAGTTGCCCGGTGTGAATTCGAAAATTCAGAGTGTAAGCAGCTTGCCCAAATGTATCTCGATGCTATTGATAAAAATCTGGAAGAATATTTTGAAACATACCAATGCAATGTTCTTTCGGGGTTCAGAGACTTAGAAGAAACTGGCCATCTTGAACTTATTACTACTGCAGCAACACACGCCTATCTTCCCCTCTACAGCGAATATCCTTCTGCGATTGGAGCTCAGGTAGAGTTAGCAGTTCAATCACATATCAACCATTTCAAGAAAAGACCGAGAGGTTTCTGGCTGCCGGAGTGTGGATATTTCCCTGGACTTGAGGATTATCTGCAGAATGAAGAAATTGAATTCTTTCAACTGGCAGCTCAGTCAATTGCACTTGCTGAGGAGCCTGTAACTCGCGGTAGTTATGCTCCGGTAGCCTGTCCAAACGGAGTCTTTGGATTTGCTCGCGACTTTCATCTCACCAACCTTGTCTGGTCTAATGCAGAAGGGTATCCATCAGATCCTGCGTATAGAGAGTTCTATAGGGATATCGGGTATGACCTACCTATGGAGTATATAAAACCATTTATTCACGAACCGGAAGTACGAGTTTTTACTGGTTTCAAGTATTATGCTATTACGGGAAAAGGGAATAATAAACGGATTTATTGTCCTGACGCTGCAAAACAGCGAATTGACGAACATGCAGCCAATTTCCTTTACACTGTGCAGAAGAAGGGTGAACAGATAACCCCGCTATTGGACCGTGAACCATTTTATACCTTAGCATTTGATGCCGAACTTTTTGGTCACTGGTGGTTTGAGGGTATTTCGTGGCTTGAAGCTGTTTTGCGAGGTGCAGCCGATAGTTCAGATGTAAAATTTGAGACGCAGATAGATTACTTGAGCAAATATCCGGAATCCCAAATCCTTCAACCTTCGTTATCCAGTTGGGGAGAAGGTGGGTATTCAGATGTTTGGGCTGATGGTGAAAATGTTTGGATTTACCGGCATATACACAAAGCGATAGAACGTATGGAAGAACTGGCTCTTCGATTCCCCGAGCAGAATTCATTGAAGCAGCGATTCTTGAATCAGGCGGCTAGAGAAGTGTTACTTTCCATGGCCTCAGACTGGCCCTTCATTATTCATAATGGTACATCCTCTTCATACGCTGAAAAACGTCTGAGAAACCATTTAGGCAATTTCAATGTGGTGTATGAGAATATGTGTAAAAACGCAGTAAATACAGAGTGGCTCGTAAAAGCTGAAAAACGAAATATTGTATTTCCAGATATTGATTATAATATGTTTAATTTACAGAGTACTCGGAACCGATACAACGGATAATACTTCTTTCAGTTGTGCAAACCTCAGGATGAAGCCTCTATAAGGAGGCTGCGTCCCCATACAGCGAGTATCTGTTCAGCTTGCTCAGTTTCTAGCGTATCGTACAACAACGGATTAGACTGGGCTTCATCAAAATAATCGTTATCTTTTTCCCAGTTCTCAATGGGATCTGTAATGAAGCAACCTTCATCACTAATGCAGACTACCCAGTCGTAGCCTCCCTTTTTTGATTTTCTCCCATAATAGCGACTTGTATGTTGTATATTGCCGGGCATATAAAAACTCCTGAGATTACAGTAATCACTTTTCTTGTGTTGGGCAACAGGGTCTTATTAAATACACTATATCTAATATATGTCAAAAATAATATGCTGTATGGGCTACATCTGTATAGTATATTTTTTTATTGTAAGGGATAGGAGGTGTTTTACACTCCTGTTGCAGGTTGTTCAGTGGTGGGAGAGGGGGTATAGTTTGTGGTAAAGAGTGGTAAAAAATCCCAGATTTTTCCATGTACAAGGGGGTCGGAGGGGAAATGCTTACTGGCGAGTATCGAAATACAATTGATGAAAAGGGTAGAATCCTCATTCCCGCCAAGCTGCGTTCGGCACTCGGGGATAAGAATACCCTTATCATTACTCGTGCGGTAGAACCATGTCTCTGGCTCATGCTGCCTCCTTTCTTTGAGAGTATCCGCGGGAAAATTATGGATGGACCCGGTGCTATGTTCGATGCGAATCTTCGCCTGTTGCAGCGACGCATCATCGCACCGGCAATGGAATGTGAGATTGATAAATCGGGAAGACTGCTTATTCCTCCTTCTCTACGAGATAGTGTTGGATTAGCTGTTCGCGAAGAGTCTGTGTTACTTGGTATCAGCACATATCTTGAATTATGGAGCGTCTCCGCCTACGACACATTCTTAAACGAAAGTGAGCCATCGTTTACAGCAGCTTCACAGAGTCTCAGTATCCTCCTGCAGGATGGAGGGCATTAATATGGAATATGTGCATCAGTCAGTTCTTGCTCATGAGGTGCTGGCACAACTGGTGCCTCAAGGTTCTCATCCCATCATGATTGACTGTACCCTTGGTGAAGGGGGGCATTCCTATTCCTTCCTTTCCACCTACCCGGATTTGCGTGTGATTGGACTTGATCGGGATCCAAACATCCTAGAAAAAGCAAAGTTCCGACTTCGTTCTTTTGGCGATAGATTTATTCCTGTTAATACGTGGTTTGATGAATTTTTAGCAGACTATGAGGGAGAAGCCCCGGCAATCGTTCTTTTTGACCTTGGGATTTCGGTGTATCATTATGAAGAATCTCATCGTGGTTTCAGTTTTAACCGAGATGAGGCTTTGGATATGAGACTTGATCCCTCGGCAGAAATTTCTGCTTTAGAGATTGTAAACTCATACACTGAGAAAGAAATTGCAGATATAATCTATCAATACGGTGAAGAACGATATAGTCGGAGAATTGCCTCTGTTATCTGTAGAGAGAGGAATGACCGTGGAATTACACAGTCCAATGAACTTGCAGAGTTGATTCGGCGTGCTGTTCCACCATCATATCGCTATGGTCGTATCCATCCCGCCACTCGAACATTCCAGGCATTACGAATCGCTGTGAATCATGAGTTGGAAAGAATTGTTCCAGCAGTGGAACGGGCTATAGAAATACTAAGACCTCAAGGGAGAGTGGGAGTCATCAGTTTCCATTCACTTGAAGACCGTCCTGTGAAATATCTATTCAGAAGAAAAGCTGATGGATGTGTTTGTCCTCCCGAAGCTCTTCGCTGCACCTGTGACGGAAAACCTGAAATCAAGATTATCACAAAAAAACCTATCATTCCGTCTGAAGAAGAATGTATGAGTAATCCTCCGTCAAGAAGTGCCAAACTTCGTGTTGCTGAAAAGTTAGGAGATGCACATGAGTAATAACGATAGAGGAATTGTGAGAGTTAAGCAAATTTCATTAAAAGAAAAAGTTATTGCCATAGTAATGCTTGTAACACTATGTGCAGCATTGACTGTCCCTGTTTCTCAGGCTGCTCGGTATAGAGAGTTAGAGGTTCAAAGACGGTTAATCGCTTCTCAGGTTGCAATAGTAGACGAACAGACTCGTCTTTTAGAAGCACAGCTCGCAGAGGCTCAATTACCAGAAGTCACAGCAAAACGCTCAGTACTCAAAGGTCTTTCACTTGAAAAAATTGTTTTTGATCAAGCGAAGATCGTGGTAATAGGGGAGTGACGATATGAAACAGATAAGTTGTACTAAGTTAGCTGCAATGGCTGGCGGTACTCTATTAGGAAAATCTCAGGGAGTCGGCATTACCTCAATTACCATAGATTCTCGTTCTGCAAAACCCGGTGCTCTCTTTATTGCACTCCCAGGTGCATTGCAAGATGGACATGACTTTGTTTGTAATGCTTTTGAACATGGTGCTTCCTGTGCCATGATAGCAACGAAACATGCTCATCGTATTAAAGCAAAAACCGAAGAGCTCAGACGTCCTTTAATTGTTGTCGACGACCCGCTTAAAGCATTACAGCTTATGGCTCAGAGACATGTAGAATCACATGCATCGGTTAAGCGTGTTGGCGTAACCGGCAGTTGTGGCAAGACCACTACCAAGGAGATGATTGCATCGATTCTTTCACAGTTAGGTAAAACAGCAAAAACACCAGGGAATCTAAATTCTGAAATTGGACTACCCATTTCTCTGTTTGAAATCGATAGCGATACTCAATACGGTGTTTTTGAAATGGGTGTTGATCATGTAGGGGAAATGGACCGCATGCTCGATCTATGGAGCCCCGAAGCAGCGGTAATCACAAATATCGGTATTTCGCATGTTGGAAAAATGGGATCTGTTCAAGTGATTGCAAAAGAAAAGAGTAAACTCTTTCATCCCTCTATCAGTGCTCCCTTTATAGCTGAGCACAGTACATGGGCACCTTATATTGGAAAAATTCGAGGTGTGGATCCCATACCTTTCGGTCTCTCAAGTACTCGCGGAATCCAGAACGTAGAGTTTTTGGGTCTGCAAGGTTGGAAAATCACCTACCAGGATACACCCATCTATCTGCGGGCAGTGGGAAGACACAACCTCATGAATGCTCTCGCAGCAATTTCCGTAGCACAGGTCTTTCATGCACGGCCGGAGGATATTGCAGAAGGGTTTGAGCGATTTATCTCAATTCCTGGGCGAAGTCGAATTATAGACGGACCGGTTACTGTAATTGAAGATTATTATAACTCAAGTGTTGATTCCACGGCTACGATTTTAGATTATATGGGCTCACTTCCTTGGGATGGGCGAAAGCGAGCTGTTTTGGGTTCAATGAAAGAGTTGGGATTCTCCAGTGAGCTCGCACATCAACAAGTAGCGCATAAGTTATTGTCATGTGGAATTGAAGATATTTATCTCTATGGAAAAGAGATGGAAAGTGCTTGGAAAGAGATTAGATCTTTAGGTGCTCATGCACATGTATTTTTTACTGACGATTATGATGCATTACAGAAAAAGATGCTGGAAGAGACCAGAAAGGGTGATTTGGTGCTTGTGAAAGGTTCGAGAGCAATGGCAATGGAACGTCTTGTTCCTGCAATATCTTCAATCGCTTAGGGAGAAGTATGTATACGATTGTAATACTCAAAGCATTACTTGCACTGCTCACTTCATGGGGAATTTCACTTCTTCTTGGACACTATTATATACGACAGATGCAGGCGAAGGGGTTAAGTCAACCTATCAATCCCGATGCACCAAAAACACATATGCTTAAAGCTGGGACTCCTACAGCTGGAGGATTGTTCTTTCTACTCGGAAGCACCCTGGCTATTGTGATTTTCGGCAATATACACACTTCATATACCTACATTCCACTTATTGCTATGTGGGCGTTTGCTGGTATCGGGTTGTTTGATGATATTGCCAAGGTTGCAAAGAAAGAATCTGCAGGTTTGCGAACCTCGAGAAAATTGGGCATGCAAATTCTCATTTCTGCATTTATCTTATGGCTTATTTCTCGTAATTCAGGTTTAGTCTCTTCGGTAGTAGTACATCCATGGAATCCAAGTAATTACTGGGATATTGGAGTTTGGTATCCGATTGCATTTCTTCTTTATATGGTTTTCTTCGTGAATGCAGTGAATATCTCAGATGGGTTAGATGGGTTGGCTACTGGTGTAGCCTTTAGTCCTTTGCTTTTTATCGCAATACTGAGTGCATTGTTCGGTGCTGGATTGCACGCCCAGGTAGTTCAAGCTCCAATTCGTGAAGGTGGGTTTGATTTGCTCATTGTCATTGCTGCGAGCCTTGGATCGTTGTTGGCTTTTTTATGGTATAACGGCCCAAAAGCACAAGTATTCATGGGTGATACCGGTAGTCATGCAATAGGTGCACTCATTGCAGTCAGTGCACTACTTATGAAAGTTGAGTTGACTGTACTGGTTGCTTCTGGCGTTTTCTTTGTTGAATGCTTTTCTTCATTTATTCAAATTTTTTCCATTCGACTATTCAATAAACGAGTATTTCGAATGGCTCCTGTACATCATCATTTTGAAAAAAAGGGGGTATCAGAGAGTCGTATCGTCACCAGATTTCAGATTACCAGTGTGATCTTCACAGTGACTGCCGGAGTTTTGTTTATGGTGAAATATCTCTAAGACTCCACCTGATAGTAATGAGTAATGAATACGTTTTCGTACGACGAGGCACAGGTACATACACATAATCGGGAATTGATGAGTCAGCGTGAAATTGATGCTGATTCACTGAAGCCTTTCCTCTTTGTGTGCATTGTCATAGCTTTGGTAGGTTATGGGTTGATTGCACTCTATTCTGCCTCATACGATGAAGCTCTCCGACATAACCTGCCCACTTATTACTATTTTTTAAG